>JAZRNJ010000076.1:0-8743 GCA_045648125.1 Acutalibacteraceae bacterium | reverse complement strand
TCGGATTTTACGGCGAGAGCAAGCCCTCGCCCTACGATATTATTTTAATGAATGATTTCGGGTCTGCGACGCGATTATATTTTTTATTGCACCGATTAAAACCTCGTAGGGGTCATTCACGAATGACCCGTAATGAATTTTTATGAAATCTGACGGGCGATTCGTGAATCGCCCCTACGAAGACACATATAAATTATAATTTATTTTTGCAATATAAGTATTGTATTTTACAAATAATTAAAGTATAATAAAATTGTATATTTATAAGTACCTGAGGAGGTATGAAAATGGCAGAAGTAAACTTAGGTATTCAGCTTTTCACTTTACGTGATTTTATAAAAACTGCTGAAGACTTTGACAAAACTCTTGCAGAGCTGAAGGGTGAAGATGTAAGCGTAATTCAGATTTCCGCAATAGGTCCTATTCCTCAGACTGAGGTCAAGGAAATTGTTGAGAAATACGGCATGGACGTTTGCGTTACTCACACAAACTTTGACAGAATGAAAGAGGAAACTCAGACTGTTATTGATGAACACAAAATGATAAACTGCGATTGTCTCGGCTTAGGCGGAATGAGCGATGATTACAGAAAAGACCTTGCATCATTGAGACAGTTCATCGCAGATGCAGAAAAAATCGGAAAATTATGTGCAGAAAACGGTTGTCACTTTGCTTATCACAACCACGATTTTGAATTCAAAACCGTTCTTGAAGACGGCAGAACAATTATGCAGGTTCTTCTTGAAGAAACTAACCCCGATTACTTCTGGTTCATCCCCGATACAGCATGGATTCAGATTGGTGGCGAAGACCCGGTGGAATTCCTTGAAAAGATAAAAGGCAGAGTCAAAGTATGCCATTTCAAAGATTACATAAAGGCAGATAACGAAAAAGGCTTTAAGTTTACTGAACTCGGCAAAGGTGAAGTTGACATTCCCGCTTGTTACAGAAAACTCAAAGAACTTGGCATTCCTTACGCAGTTTATGAACACGACATTGACTGGGAAGTAAGTGCAATGCAGTCTTGTAAGGACAGTTACAAGTACATGCTCAAAGTAGCAGAAGAAAACTAAAAACTAAAAACAAAAAATTAAATCCGAAAGGAAGTTTTATATATGTCAGAAAAAATCAGAGTAGGTATTATAGGTATCGGTAATATGGGTACTTCACACCTGAGAAATTACAAAGAAGGCAAAATGCCTGAAGTTGAAATCACAGCTGTATGCGATATCAAAGCAGACAGACTTGAATGGGCTGAAAAAGAGTTCCCCGAAATCGCAAGATTTGAAACTTACGACGCATTGCTTGAAAGCGGTCTTTGTGATGCAATTCTTATTGCAGTACCTCATTATGACCATCCTCCCATGGCAATCAAAGCTCTTGAAAAAGGTTTCCATGTTATGACAGAAAAACCTGCAGGTGTTTACACAAAGCAGGTGCGTGAAATGAACGAAGTTGCTGCAAAGTGCGACAAGACTTTCGCAATCATGTACAATCAGAGAACTAACCCCATGTACCGTAAAGCAAGAGAAATTGTAAAAAGCGGTGAATACGGTGAACTTAAAAGAGTTAACTGGATTATCACAGACTGGTTCAGAACTCAGGCTTACTACAATTCAGGCGGATGGCGTGCAACATGGTCAGGTGAAGGCGGCGGTGTTCTCCTTAATCAGTGTCCTCACAACCTTGACTTGTGGCAGTGGATTTGCGGTATGCCCGTAAAAGTAAAGGCAGTCTGCAGAGTAGGTCAGTGGCACGATATCGAAGTTGAAGACGATGTTACAATTTACACAGAATATGCAAACGGCGCATCAGGTGTGTTCATCACAACAACAGGCGACTGCCCCGGTACAAACAGACTTGAAATCACTCTCGACAGAGCAAAACTTATCTGCGAAGATAACAAACTCCGTATGTACGTTCTTGAAAACAACTCATCTGACATTATCTACAAATCAGAAGACGGTTTTGCAAAAACTGACGGCGAGTGGGTTGACGTTGAACTTGAGGGTGAAAACAATCAGCACTCAGGCGTTATGAACGCTTTCGCAGCAAACATTCTGCGTGGTGAAGAACTTATTGCAAAAGGTGAAGAAGGCATCAACGGTCTTACAATTTCAAACGCTGCTTTCCTTTCTTCATGGCTTGATAAGACAATTGAACTTCCCATTGACGAAGACCTTTATTATGCAGAGCTTGAAAAGAGAATCAAAACTTCAAAAGCAAAAACAAACGTTGTTGAAAAAACTAAAGAGGACATGAGTTCTACATATTAATTCTTACACAAAATGATTTCTGAAAGGATTTTCACAATGGACAAAACCCTTGTTATTATGGCTGCAGGTATGGGCAGCCGTTACGGAAGCCTGAAACAGATTGACCCTATCGGTGAAGAAGGCTCACTTATTATTGACTATTCAATTTACGACGCTGTAAAAGCGGGTTTCAATAAAGTTGTTTTCATCATCAAAAAACAGGATGAAGAAGCATTCAGAAATGCTATCGGCAACAGAATTGAAGATAAAGTTAAAACAGAATACGTTTTCCAGGATATAAACAACATTCCCGAAGGATATTCAGTCCCCGAAGGCAGAGTAAAACCCTGGGGTACAGGTCATGCAATTCTCTCTTGTCTCGGCACTGTAAAAGAACCTTTTGCAGTTATCAACTCAGATGACTACTATGGTGCAGGAGCTTTCAAAGAAGTTTCAGACTGGATTGACAGAACTGACTTCAATCAGGAAAAACTCCCCTTCAGCATGGTTGGTTTCCAGCTTAAAAACACTCTCACAGAAAACGGTCACGTTTCACGTGGTGTGTGTGTTGCTGATGAAAAAGGTCGACTTACTGAAATTACAGAAAGAACTAAAATCATCCGCCGTGGTGAAAAAGTTTTCTATGAAGATGATGAAACTCCCGTAGAACTTGACGAAAATTCAATCGTTTCAATGAACTGCTGGTGCTTTGCTCCTCAGATTCTTAACAGACTTCAGGCAAGATTTAATGAGTTCTTCAAAACTGTTGAACAAAATCCCATGAAAGCAGAGTTCTTCCTCCCCTTTGTTGTTTCAGACATGCTTGAAGATAACGAATGCTACGTTGACGTTCTCACAACAACGGACAAATGGTTCGGTGTTACTTATAAAGAGGACAGACCTCTTGTTGTGAAATCAATCAAGGATATGAAAGATGAAGGCAAATACCCCCAGAATATGCTCCAATGGAAATAAGGTGAAGAAAAATGAAAATCCAACCCGAACTTATAGATTATGATATTTTCCCGAAAGTTTTTCCGGAGAAAAAAGAAACTCTCATTACAATCAAACCTTTAGGTGGTCATGTTCACTTTGAAGAAAGCGAATATACACTTCACATTCTCGGTCTTGAAGACGGTGCAATCAGAAACTACAAGGACAGAAAAAACCTTTACAAAACTCTTGTAAAGGTAGATGATGACAAGTGCATCAGATTTAAATACACTTTCCCCAAAGAACAGATGTATTACATCCGTCTTATCAAAACTGACGGCAAAGAGCTTGTAGAGCTTTGTGTTTATGCCGTAGCACCTGACCTTGCAGGGAGATACCCATTCATGGGCGACCTTCATTTCCACACCTGTTTTTCTGACGGCAGACAGGCTCCCGAAATTGCAGTTGCAAACTGCCGTAAAATCGGTTACGACTTCATGGCAATCACAGACCACGGAAGATACTATCCCTCACTGAAGGTCAGAGAATTTTACAAGGAAGTTCCCATCGACTTAAACCTTGTTCCCGGTGAAGAAGTTCATCTCCCCAAGGCTGACGAAGACCACATCAACGATATCCACATCGTAAACTTCGGTGGTGAATACAGCATCAATGCAATGTTTGAGGGTGACCACATCCGTGAAGTAGGCGATGATAAAAAACTCCGTTCACTTTACGGCGAATGTCCTGAAACAAAGTCTATCCGTGAAATGAACGAAATGCTTGACAGACTCTCTGAAAAAGCAGATATTCCCGAAGGCATTGAAAGATACGCTTACACTTCATGCAAATTCATTTTTGACGAAATAAGGAAAGCAAAAGGTCTTGGCATTTTCTGCCATCCTTACTGGCTTTCAAATGTTCAGCAGGTTCCCGAAACTTTCCTTGACTATATGATGGAAACTCAGCCATTTGACGCATTTGAAGTTCTCGGTGGTGAAAACTACTTTGAACACAACGGTTTCCAGACTATCAGATATTACGAAGACCTTGCAAAAGGCAGAAAATATCCTATTGTGGGTTCAACTGACTGTCACAACTCAGTAGACCCTGACCGTTTCCCTTGCAAAACAATCGCTTTTGCAAGAAGAAACGAAAGAGAAGAAATTATCTCATCCATCAAGGATTTCTACAGCGTTGCTGTTGACACAATAAGCAGTGAATACAGAATTGTAGGCGACCTGAGACTTGTAAAATATTCAACCTTCCTCATGCAGAACTATTTCCCTCTTCACGATGACCTTTGCTACGAAGAAGGCCGTGCAATGAAAGCTTATGCATGTGGCGAGGACGGAAGTCGTGAAACCCTTGAATTCCTTCACGGCAGATGTGAAAAACTTCTCAAAAAATACTTTGCATTCTAAGAGGTAAAAAAACATGGCTGAATTTATACTTTCTGCTTTCTCAGACGAAGCAGGCGGCGGCATACTTGAACAGATTGCCGCACTTAAAAGAAACGGACTTACACACACAGAACCCCGCGGACTTGACCACGGAAACATTTCCGAATATACTACAGAGCAGTGCAAGGAACTGAGAAAAATTCTCGATGACAACGGCATCGGAGTTTCTGCGCTTGGTTCACCTTTCGGTAAAATAAACATTGCCGATGACTTTGCACCTCACTTTGAACTTTTCAAGAGAAATGTTGAAAACGCATGTATCCTCGGCACAGACAAAATCCGTATGTTCAGTTTCTTCTTTAATGAAAACCAGAAACACGAAGAATACCGTGACGAAGTTTTTGAAAGACTTGAAAAATTCGCAGACTACTCACTTAAATCAGGTGTGTGGTGCTGTCATGAAAACGAAAAAGATATTTACGGTGACACTGCTGAATATTGTCTTGATATTTACAAAACCTTTAAAGGTAAGATTAAAGGTGTTTTTGACCCTGCAAACTTCATTCAGTGCGGTGTTGAAATTATCCCTGCTTACGAAATGCTTGAAGAATACATTGAGTACATGCACGTAAAAGACTGTGTGTTTGAAACAGGAAAAGTTGTTCCTGCAGGTAAAGGCGACGGTCAGTTGGTGGAACTCCTCAAACGTTTCAGCAAAAAAGACGGTAAAAGAATTCTCACACTTGAACCTCACCTGACAGTCTTTGAAGGACTTGCAGCACTTGAAGGCGAAGGCGGTACTGCTGACCAGCTTAAAGACGATTTCACTTATCCCTCACAGTCAGCATCCTTTGATGCAGCTGCAACCGCATTACACAATGTTCTTTCTCAGATTTAACGGAGGCAAAAAGTATGTTACTTAAATTAAGAGATAAAAAAGATTGCGCATTTGATATGATTTCTCTTGGTGAAATCATGCTCAGACTTGACCCCGGTGACATGAGAGTAAAAAACGCACGTTCTTTCCGTGTATGGGAAGGCGGCGGAGAATATAACGTAGCAAGAGGCCTGAGAAGATGTTTCGGAATGAAAACAAGTGTTGTTACTGCATTTGCTGACAACGAAATCGCCAGACTCTGTGAAGATTTCATTCTTCAGGGTGGCGTTGACACATCTCTCATTAAATGGGTACCCTATGACGGAATAGGAAGACGTGTGAGAAACGGTCTCAACTTCACAGAAAGAGGCTTCGGCATCCGTGGTGCAGTAGGTGTTTCTGACAGAGGTAACACAGCAGCATCTCAGCTTAAAAAAGGCGACATTGACTGGGAATACATTTTCGGTACACTCGGTGTACGTTGGCTTCACACAGGCGGTATTTTTGCTGCACTTACAGAGTCAACTGCAGAAGTTGTTATTGAAGCTGTAAAAACTGCTAAAAAATACGGTACTATCGTTTCCTACGACCTTAACTACCGTCCCTCTCTCTGGAACGATATCGGAGGCAAAGAAAAAGCACAGCAGGTAAACAAAGAAATCGCAAAATACATTGACGTTATGATTGGTAACGAAGAAGATTTCACTGCTTGTCTCGGTTTTGAAATTGAAGGCAACGACGAAAATCTCAAAGAGCTTAACCTTGACGGTTATGTTAAAATGTTAGGTGAAGTGTGCAAAACTTACCCCAACTTCAAAGTTATTGCAACTACACTCAGAACAGTTAAAACTGCAACAGTAAACGACTGGAGTGCAATGGTTTACGCTGACGGAAAAGTTTACAACGGACTCAACCTTCCCGGACTTGAAATTTACGACAGAGTCGGTGGCGGTGACTCATTTGCATCAGGCCTTATTTACGGTCTTATGACTTATGATGACGCTCAGACTGCAGTCAATTACGGTGTGGCACACGGTGCACTTGCAATGACAACACCCGGTGACACTTCAACAGCATCCCTCAAAGAGGTTGAAAATATTATCGGCGGTAAAGGCGCACGAGTAGCCAGATAAAATTTACTGACAGCCGAATTAAAGGAGAAATTAATCATGAAAAATTATAAATTTGTCACACTTCTCATGGACAAGCACGAATATCCTGAAGAAGCAAAAAAAGTTATTTCAGATGCATTTGATAAAATCATTGCTAATGAAAAAGCAAATAAAATCCTTGAATCAATCAGAACAGATTATTTCAAAAAAAATAAGAACTTCGATAAATTTGAAGATAAGACAAAGGCTCTTTCAGAAGAAATCGGCGTTCACGTTTACATCGTAAACCTTGTAATTCTTCTCAGTTGTACAGAAGCACTTCTCAAGAAATACAAGAAAGAAAACATTGACGAAGAAATTTTCTGGGATTCAATGATTGACCTTAAAGTGAAAATGATTGAATGTAAAGAAAACTATGATATGTACGGCACATTCGTTGAAGGTTGGTTCAACGGTTTCTACCAGATGAGAAGATTCAAAGTAGGCAGATTTGAATATGACCTTGCTTCTTTCGGTTGCAGTGAGTTCACAATTGCAGGCGAAACAATCAAAGATGATGAATTCTGTCTCGGTATGCACATCCCCTCTCATTGCGGAAGCCTTTCAATGGATGTAAGACTCGACTCTTACAAAAAGGCTTACAAATTCTTCCGTGATAAATTCGGTGATAAAAAATACATGTACATAGTATGCGGTTCATGGCTCCTTTATCCCGATAACGACAAAATCCTTCCTGCAAATTCAAACACAGTAGATTTCCTCTACGATTTTGAACCCCTCAACGTTACAACAAAATATGATTTCGGTGACCAGTGGAGAGTTTTCGGTGTTCAGTACGATGATAAACCCGTATCTGAACTCCCCAGAAACACTTCAATGCAGAGAGCATTTGCTGAATGGCTTGAAAAAGGCAACAAAACAGGTTCTGCTTACAGCGTTCTTGTTTTCGACGGTGAAAAAATTCTCACAAGACAGAAGTAATTTAAGACTTCATTTTTGTTAAAATGTATATTGACAAAACACGGCTTTCAATGTAGAATATTATTGTAAATACAAATCATTCCTTGTGACTGACGGATAAGGTGAAAAACACCGTGAAGCATGGGATGACTTCAAGCCGACCGTCTGGGCAATCCTCGTCACACGTGGATTGCCCTGTTTTATTTTATTGGCAAAAATCAGAAAGGATGATATCAGATGAACGAATGCTGGAAAGACTTTAAACCCGGTAAATGGCAGGATGAAATTAATGTACGTGATTTCATCCAGAATAACTATACTCCTTACGAGGGAGATTCATCTTTCCTTGAAGGTCCTACAAAAAGAACAACCGATTTGATGAACAAGCTTAACACTCTGCTTACTATTGAAAAACAGTACGGCGGTGTGCTTGATATCGACACAACAACAGTTTCTACTGTTACAGGCTATAAGCCCGGTTATCTTGATAAAGAAAATGAAATTATCGTAGGTCTCCAGACTAACCGTCCTCTCAAAAGAGGCGTTAACCCCTTCGGTGGTATCAGAATGGCAAGACAGGCTTGTGCAGCTTACGGCTACAAACTTTCAGATAAAATCGAAGATGAATTCAAATTCAGAACAACTCATAATGACGGTGTTTTCAGAGCATACAGCGAAGAAATGCGTCTTGCACGTAAATCAAGCATTATCACAGGTCTTCCCGATGCTTACGGCAGAGGAAGAATTATCGGTGACTACAGACGAGTTGCTCTTTACGGCATTGACAAACTTATTGAAGAAAAGAAAAAAGACAAGGCTCATATTGCAAAAGATGAGTCAATGAACTATAAAACCACAAGACAGCTTGAAGAACTCTTCCAGCAGATTACATTCCTCGGTTTCATGAAAGAAATGGCTGAAATGTACGGCTATGACATAAGCGGTCCTGCAACAAACACAAAGGAAGCAGTTCAGTGGCTTTACTTTGCATATCTTGCTGCTATCAAAGAACAGAACGGTGCTGCAATGAGCCTTGGCAGAGTTGCTACTTTCATTGGTATTTACGTTGAACGTGACCTTAAAAACGGCGTTCTCACAGAACAGGAAGCACAGGAAATCATGGACGATTTCGTTATGAAACTCCGTATGGCAAGACATCTTCGTACTCCCGAATACAACGAACTTTTCGGCGGAGACCCCATG
>JAZRNJ010000075.1:0-5290 GCA_045648125.1 Acutalibacteraceae bacterium | reverse complement strand
ATTCCTGACAGTGTAACAAGCATAGGTGGTTATGCGTTCGCACATTGCTACATCCTTACCTCAGTCACAATCGGAGACGGTGTGACAAGTATAGGTTCTGGTGCGTTCTATTATTGCGACAGCCTTACCTCAGTCACAATCCCTGACAGTGTGACAAGTATAGGTGGTTGGGCGTTCTATAATTGCGACAGCCTTACCTCAGTCACAATCCCTGACAGTGTCACAAACATAGGTAATTATGCGTTCTATGATTGCGAAAACCTTACCGATGTTTACTACAACGGCACCGAAGAAGAATGGAATGAAATCACAATCGGTTCATATAATGAAGATTTGCTCAATGCAACAATTCATTTCTGTACTGAAGAAAATGTTGCAAGTATCGGTAATACATATTACAACAGCGTTGCCGATGCACTTGCTGCTGCAGTAAGCGGTGATACGGTTATTGTACAGAAAGATACTACAATCAGAGAAAACGTGGAGGTTAAAGCAGGTGTTACTTTGCTTGTACCTTATAAAAAAGGTTATACAGGTTATGACCTTTCCACAGGCACTCCCGATACAAGTACATCTGAAGAAAGTGTTAAGGACACTCTTTACAGGACACTCACTATCGCCGAAGGTGTTACAATGACTGTAAAAGGAAATGTTCTTGTTTCAGCTTTGCTTGGTGTTGCAAGGAGTGGTTCTTATCGTCAGGAAGTAAACGGACCCTACGCTCAGATTGTTCTTGATGGTAAAATTGATGTTGGCAACGGTGGTATTGTTTGTGCCAATGGTTACATAAAAGGTTCAGGTGCTATTGAAGCTTTCCCCGGTGGTGAAGTAAGAGACCTTTTCGTTATCGAACATTGGAGAGGCGGTACTCACGCATCATCTTTCGTAATCGGTGAAAAAGTATGGATTGCAAATGAATACGACTTCAGAAACATTGAAGTTGAGCTTACAATTCATTACGGAGCAACACTTACTGCACAGAGTGTTATGTTTTTTGATGGAAGTTACGACCACAATACTGTTCCTTTTGTCAGCGGAAGCGATGGTATTTTTGTTCTCGACGAAGGCAGTAAACTTGTAAGAACAGTTGAATATCGTGATAGAATAGGTAAAGATGCTGAAGTTTATAAGCTTTATGGTGGCGGTTATATCGGTTCTATTACAATGAAAATCAAAGCAAGTATAGTTTCTCACACACTCAATTCTTCAGACTATGTTTTCTCCATGGATGGTGATACAGAAATCCATCTTTGCTCAGGCACTCTGAATACATACTTTGACGATAAGGCAATGAGCCTTAAACTCCTCCCCGGATGTGAGTTTATAATTCACGACGGAGCAAAACTGAGTGTTGACAGATACAAACAAGGTATTTATAACAGATATTCAACCTTTGTTGCTTACAGAGAACTTACAGATGAAAAGTTTGATACAATTTACAGATATCCTCAGGGAAGACCTTCTGCAAAGATACGAGTTCTTAACGGCGGTGAACTGTACGTTGATGGTGTTCTTGGTGGTGAAATACACCTTGAAGAAAATGCAATTGTCACAAGAGGTGATAATGCAAAATTAACAGTAACAACTTATGAGGCTGATGCACTTAAATCTGGCACAAGGAAAAAGTATGTTAACGATGCAGAGTTTATTATTTCTGATGGAAGACATGCAGTATGGGAAGATAATCAACTTGTTTTCTCTGAACACACGCCTGCTGAAGCAGTTGAAGAAAACAGAGTTGCTCCCACTCCGGAAAAAGACGGTTATTACGATCTGGTAGTTTATTGTTCAGTTTGTGGCGAGGAACTCAGCCGTGAAAGAATAATAACTCATTATGTTTTTGCCACAGTTTCAGGTATGGTAATAAGCCATGGTTCAGAAGATGATGTTACAATCAATTTCTATGCAGAAGGCTCTGACGAAATTGTTTACTCAACAACTGTTGCAGGTTCAGGAAAACAATCTTATACATTCAATAAAGTCTATCCCGACACTTACACAGTAGAGGTTTCAAAGGTAAATCACATAACACGCACATACACAGTTGTGGTTGGCGATGAAGATATTGTTTTAAACCTTGAAATTTACCGTAAAGGTGACATGAACGGTGATGGTAAAGTCAACGCTATTGACGTTGCCCGTGCAAATGCTCATGCAAAAGGTGTGGCTGCACTTACAGATTATAGCTTTGACTGTGTTGACATAAACGGTGACGGCAAAGTAAATGCAATCGACGTAGCCCGCATCAATGCACACGCAAAAGGCGTGAAAACCCTTTGGTAAAAAATTAAATCTGCAAATTCCAACAGCTCCCTTGTGCAAAGGGAGCTGTCATTTTTTTGTGAGCAAAATAACTGAGAAAATATTTGGATAAATAAAAGATTTTTGAAAACTATTTCTTTTTTACAAAAAAACAATGACATTTTTCACTTGTGATGCTATAATAAATATTGAAGATTTCTTTTTGCAAAGGATGTTATTATGGTTAGAATCATGTTCGTCTGCCATGGCAATATTTGTCGCAGTCCCATGGCTGAGTTTATACTAAAGGATATGGTTAAGAAAAAAGGAATAGAAAAGGAATTTATGATTGCTTCATCTGCTACAAGCACGGAAGAAATATGGGGCGGAAGAGGAAATCCTGTTTATCCTCCTGCGAAAGCCGAACTTAAAAAACACGGTATTTCCTGTGACGGTAAAACTGCTGTTCAGCTTAAAAAGGAAGATTATGAAAAGTACGATATGTTCCTTTGCATGGACAGTATGAATTATAGAAATATTCTTCGTATTTTCGGTTCTGATAAGGATGAAAAGGTAAGAAGACTTATGACTCTCACTACACGTGGAGGGGATGTTGATGACCCGTGGTACAGTGGAGATTTTACCACAACTTACCGTGATATTTATGACGGATGCAGAGCATTACTTGAAAGTTTAGGGTGGTCTTTATGAAAATGGTTTTACTGACAGCATTAGGTGTCGGTGGCGCTACAATAATAGGCACAGTTCTGGGTTTCGTTTTCAAAAAAATATCTCACCGATTCAGTGACATTGTTCTTTCTTTCGCAGCAGGTGTTATGCTTGCTGCAGCAGTGCTTGGTCTTATAGTGCCGTCACTTGATTATGGTGGAAAATATGCAATTTTAATTACAATTGCCGGTATTTTTGCAGGTGCTTTATGCCTTAATCTTATTGATAAATTAGTACCTCACATGCACAAGCTCGTGGGTGCAGATAACGAAAGTCACGAAAATAATGCAAGGCTCAGTAAAGTTCTGCTGTTCGTTACGGCAATTGCAATTCATAATCTTCCCGAAGGTATTGCAGCAGGTGTCAGTTTCGGAACAGGGGATTCCACACAGGCTTTGCTTATTGCAGGTGGCATTGCACTTCAGAATATTCCTGAGGGTATGGTGATTATCGGCCCGATGCTTACAGCGGGAATAAGTCCCAAAAGAACATTTATTTCGGCTGCAATAACAGGTGTTATTGAGGTTGTCGGAACACTTATCGGTTACTTTGCGGTAAACATTGCTTCTGCAATTCTTCCCTTTGCACTTGCTTTTGCAGGGGGCACAATGCTCTATGTTATTAGTGATGAAATGATTCCCGAAACTCACGCTCACGGAAGTCAACGAGGTGCAACTTACGCTCTTTTAGTTGGATTTTCTGTGATGCTTATATCTGATTTCTTACTGGGGTGAAAAACTATGTGTAAAAAAATAATGTCGTTGATTCTTTGTTTTGCAATGGCTTTTGCTGTGTTCGGCATTTCTGCTTCTGCAACTGAGGTGAAACCTTCAACGTGGGCTGCGGTTGATGGTCTGGGCAGAACTCTTTCTGATAATTCTGTAACCTCAGGTAAAAAACAGGATAAATTTGTGGGTATGTTCTATTGGACATGGCATTATCCGTGGACTCATGACCACAATGCGATAACAACAGGTAGTGTTCTTGATAAATTCCCTGAAGCACTCAATGATTTTGACCATCCTGCATGGGGTGGTACATACAGCGGAAGACCTTACTTCTGGGATGAACCTCTCTACGGCTTCTATTCAAACCTTGATGAATATGTTCTCCGTAAACATGCAGAGCTTCTTGCTGATGCAGATATAGATGTCATAATTTTTGATACTACAAACAGTACACTTACTTTTGAAGAAGGTTATGAAAAACTGTTTAAAGTATGGACTGAAGCAAAAGATGAGGGTGTGGATGTTCCTCAAGTGGCGTTTATACTTAACTTTTCAGGTAGAGAAGAAACACGCACACAGTTAAGACAACTTTACAATGACGTTTATTCTCAGGGCAGATACCAAGACCTGTGGTTTATGTGGGAGGGTAAACCTCTTATTATGGCGAAACACAGTTGTCTTAATCTCTTTGACAAAACAGACAGAGAAATTTATAATTTCTTCACTTTCCGTGCAAATGAATCTACATATTTTGCTTCAGATACATCGTTTTTCAGCGATACATGGGGTTGGTGTTCTGATTATGAACAGACACTTTTTGGTAAAAGAGCAGATGGCTCTGTAGAACAGATTTGTGTTTCAGTAGCACAGAATGCAAATGAATACGGACTTAATGCAATGAATTGTCCCGAGGGAACTGTTCAGGGCAGAGGTTTTTCTGACGGAGATTATTCATATACTTACAACTATGCAGGTAAGGATATTACCGTTAACAGTAAAACAGAAAATTCTCATTTCTACGGAATAAATTTCCAACAGCAGTGGGATTATGCAATTGAGAAAAATCCCGATTTCATTTTTGTAACAGGATTCAATGAATGGATTGCAGGCAGATTTGATGAGTGGAGCGGTACTGAAAATGCATTTCCTGATCAGTTCAGTCCTGAATACAGCCGTGACATTGAACCGTCAAAAGGTGAACTTAAAGACTATTTTTACTATCAGCTTGTTGAAAACGTAAGACGTTACAAGGGTACAGATTATCTTCCTGAAAACGATGCTCAGAAGACAATTGATATAAAGGGCGACCTTTCACAATGGGAAAATGTAAAGCCTGAATATAACCACTACACATGCTCAACAAGAAATCGTGATCATAATGGTTGGATGGGTAATCACTACACAAACAATACAATGAGAAATGATATTGTAAAGTGTAAAGTTGCGTATGATAACGAAAAAGTTTACTTTTATGTGCAGACAAAAGAAAATCTGACTCCATCTACAGACAATGCATGGATGAGGCTGTTTGTTGATACAGACACTACAGGCGTTTCTGAAAACTGGGAAGGTTTTGAATTTGTAATCAACAG
>JAZRNJ010000074.1:0-1716 GCA_045648125.1 Acutalibacteraceae bacterium | reverse complement strand
CGCTTGGCCTCCGACTTAATGAATTCATCATCAAGAAAAATTGAATTGAGTATTGCTCTTTGCAAAAGGGAAGATGCAATGCCTTTGTTTCTGTGTTTTTCTTTCACGGCAACGTTTGTTACCGAGCATTCACCGAAAACGGAAATTGTGCCCATATATCCTGCAATTTCACCGTTTATATCAGCCACAAAGAAGTGAGCGTTACCGTTTTCAAGCTCTTCGGAAAGTGATTTTTCACTCCACGGAGAGGCAAAACATTCTTTTTCTACTTCTGCAACACCTTTTATATCTTCTTCTGTCATAGGTCTTATAACAGGAAAGGTTTTCAGGTCTTCATCGAGTTTTAAAAGTCCCTCATGAATTTCTTTTGCACAGTTTTTGTAAATGTCGAGGTTTCCTCCGTAAGGGTCAGAAATTCCGTTGCCGAGAACATAAACTCTGCCTTTTCCTACAATGGGAATGAGTTGCACTTCATGAGAGTGACTCAGACACACAAACAAATCCGTTGCCATAAGAAGTTCTTTTGAAAGGGGAACAGAAACCTTTCCTGCAAGGTCAACTCCGTAATCTTTTGCTGCAATAACGGAATTTTCACTGACATCCATGCCGAAAACTGTGTTAAGACCTGCACTGTAAACATCATATTCAGGATGCATTTTTCTGAACAAACCCTCTGCTATAGGGCTTCTGCAGGTGTTACCGGTACAAATAAATGTGATAATCATTTGCAATCAAACCATGTCTTTCCGCACTGAACGTCGGCTTTGAGTCTGACTTTCATTGTGCAAGCATTTTCCATTTCTTCAGAGAGAATTTTCATTACTTTCTCTGCTTCATTTTCGTTGGCCTCAACAATAAGTTCGTCGTGTACCTGAAGAATGAGTTTTGAAGAAAGATTTTCTTCTTTCAGTCTGTTATAAACTTTTATCATGGCAATTTTGATAATATCTGCGGCAGTACCCTGAATGGGCATATTTCTTGCAACTCTTTCACCGAAACCTCTTGTGATAGCATTTGAGGCAGTCAGTTCAGGCAGATAGCGTCTTCTTGCAAAAAGTGTTTCAGCGTAACCGCGTTCTTTTGCCTCAGAAATTACCTCTTTCATGTATCTGTCAACACCGCTGTAGTGGTTGAGATAACCCTTGATGTAACTGTCGGCTTCTTTTCTTGTAACGCCGATGTCTTTAGCAAGTGAAAATGCACCGATACCGTAGACAATGCCGAAGTTTACAGCCTTTGCACGGCTTCTCATAAGAGAAGTAACCATGTTTTCAGGCATGTTGAAAACCTGAGATGCAGTTTCTGTGTGGATGTCTCTGCCTGAGTTGAAGGAGTCAATCATAGTTTCGTCCTTTGCAATATCAGCAAGAACACGAAGTTCAATCTGTGAATAGTCGGCATCTACAAGGAGTTTTCCGTCACCTGCAGAGAAGAATTTTCTCATTTCTCTGCCAAGAGGAGAACGTACGGGAATGTTTTGTAAATTAGGTTCAGCAGAAGAAATTCTGCCTGTTCGGGTGTCAGTCTGGTTAAGAGTAGAATGAATTCTTCCGTCATCACCGATAACTTTAACAAGACCGTCGCAATAGGTTGATTTCAGCTTTGCAAAAGTTCTGTAATCAAGAATCATTTTAATCACGGGATGAGCATATTGAAGACTTTCAAGCACATAAGTCGGATCGTAGCCATGTCGTTCTGTGAGCCAAGGAGTTGACC
>JAZRNJ010000073.1:0-4167 GCA_045648125.1 Acutalibacteraceae bacterium | reverse complement strand
ATGTGCAAGACGGATTGAGTTTGCACCAACTTCAAGTATAAGGTCAAGGTCTTCCTCGTGTTCTTTTTCTGTAGGAGCGTTACCGATAGTGGGTCTGTCCTGATGACGTGAAACACCTCTCAGAGGATATTCTTTTCCGTTGAGAATGAAACCTTTTTCAGGGTCAATTTCAAAACTTCTGCAACCGAAACGTGAAGAAATGCTGTCAAGAACTTCTCCGTCAGCAATGAGTTCAGCTTCCATTGTGTAAAGGAAAGGATCTTCAATACCATCCCAGAGATGAACGTTTTCAATTACGAAAGTTTCTTCTGCTTCACCTGATGAAACAACTTTTTCAGCGACAACTTTGTCACCGTCTTTGATTGTGAATTTAACGTCACATTTATCATTGCCTGTTACATAAGCTTTAACGTCAACTTTTGCATTTTTGCCTGTAACAACGGGAGTGATTTTGATACCGGGAGTACCACAGTATTCAAGTTCAAAATGAGTTTTGGGAACTGTGATAATGTTCACGTCTCTGTAAAGACCACCATAGAAAGTGAAGTCAGCCATGTGAGGATAAACTGTATTGTTAGGTGAGTTATCAACAGAAATTGCAAGAATACTTTTTTCTTTAAGATATTCTGTCAGATTAACTCTGAATGTAGAGTAACCACCATGATGAATTGCAAGTTTTTCTCCGTCAACAAAAACTTCTGCAGATGAGTTTGCACCATTTATTTCAAGGAAAACAAGTTCGTTTTCGCTGAAATCGTTTTTTGAAATTTCCTTTGCATAGAAACAAGTGCCTCTGTAGTAGTCGTTGCCGCCGTCCTGACCGTCAGTGCCGTTCCATGTGTGAGGAAGATTTAATTTTTCCCATTCACCGTCAAGATTAGTCGGCACATTCGCCTGTGTTTTTGAAAAAAGCCAGTTTTCATTGAAGTTAATCACTTTTCTCATTATACATGCCTCCCCATAGTAATTTTATTTATATTAATTATAAAAGATTTTCGGGATAATTTCAATACTTTATTTCCGATTACAATATATTTTTGACCGAACAGAAGTAAAATATTGAAAAGCAAATTGAAAAAAGTTATAGTGTAAATGCAAGGAGGGATTTCATGAAATTCAGATTATTTATTGACGAGAACAGAGATGAAGAGGTGATTGTATACGCACACAAAAAATCAAAACTTATTGAAGAGATTGAAAATCTTGTTTCGGAAAATAATTTTGAACTGACAGGGTTTGTTGACAGAGAGGCAGTAAAACTGAACCTTGCAGAAGTATACTGCTTTGTTTCGGAAAACAACAAAGTTTTTGCCGTGTGCGAAAAAGAAAGATTCATTTTACGATACAGACTTTATCAGCTTGAAGAAAAACTTCCTGAAAATTTTGTAAAAATAAATCAGTCATGTATTGCTGATATAAAAAAGATTAAAAGGTTTGACACTTCATTTACAGGTGTGCTGAAAGTAGTTTTTAAAAATGGTTACACAGATTTTGTGTCAAGACGAAACGTAAAAAATATTAAAGAAAGGTTGGGTTTATAATATGAAAAAATATGTTAAAGAGTTTATGCACAGAGGTCTTATATTCGGAGGCTTCGGACCCATTGTTATAGGAATTATTTATACTATAATTTCAAATTTTGAAACAGATTTTTCTCTTTCTGCAACGGAAGTTTTACTTGCAATTGTTTCTACTTATCTTCTTGCGTTTCTCCAGGCAGGAGCAACTATTTTCAATCAGATTGAGCATTGGTCTTTGCCGAAAAGTTTATTCTGTCATTTCGTCACACTTTATGTTGCTTATTCACTTTGCTATGTTCTGAACTCATGGATACCTTTTGACGGAAAAGTTTTACTTATCTTCTCTCTGATTTTTATTGTGTCATTTTTCGCAATCTGGTTTATTGTTTATTTCTGTGTGAAAGCCACAAGCAAACAGTTTAATGAAAAGATAGAGGGAAAATAAATTATAATTTTCAACGAAAAATCCCCTCCGTCATTGTCTTCCCAAAATGCCACCTCCCCTTGCATTTTCACGGGGAGGCTGAAACTAAAACTCAGCGATAAATTATAATTTATTTAAAACACCCCACAGGTAAAAGGGATAACCTTTATCTGTGGGGTATGTTTTAGCTTTCAAGAATTTTTATAATTTCTTTGAATTCGTCAGAATTTTTAAATTCATCGGAGAGAGGGTATTTATTTGTCAGGAGATGCTTTATCTGACTTTTGGCAATATATGTTGAACCGAGAGAATATTTATCAAATTCTTTTCCGTTAAACATTGTCGAGTGCATTGTTGTTATTCTGTCCATATTATCAAACTTGCTTGCAAGCTCGCACATTTTTTTAAAGTTTTCCAAAGCATTAGCATTATCACCAATTTTGAAATATCTTACACCTAAATGCCCGTAATTATAAATCACTGTTCGCCACATTTTACCGTAATGACCGTCATCATAAACAAAATTCAAAAAGTCGAGTTCTGTTTTGAATGCTGAAATCACCCATTCATCAGAGAAGTTTCTGTCATAGAAAAAGCCGTTGTAATGAAAATAATGAGAATACACTGTGTTGAGCAGTAAAAATTGTTCTTCAAGTGTGTTCATTATTATCTCATCACCATTCGGATAGTTTTCAGGATAATAAAAACAGAACATTTCCTGTCCGTCTCTCATTCTAGGCATTTCTTTTATGATTTTTTCACAGTCTTCAAATGTTATACCGCTTCCTTCTTTTTCTGAAAGTCCTTTATAAAGTTCAGCAATATGTCTTTTTGCTGAAATGCGTATTTTGTCATTGTTACAGTTCTGTTTAATGTTTTCATATATTGCAATTATTTTTGCAACATTTTCTGGTGTGTTTTCTTTGAAATGAACAAGGCAAAACATATATCTCAAAAGAATACGAAAATCATTAGGGAACTTTTCTTTAAGCTTATTTATTATTTCCAGTTTTAATTTTTCGTCTGTAAGATTATCATAAGATTCAAGTTCTTTAATTATTTCAGCCTCAATTTCTGCCCTGTTAACACCAAGCAAATCGTCAATGCTTATTTTGAAAAATCCCGCAATTTCAGGGAGCATTGTAATATCGGGGTATGTGTCCCCACGTTCCCATTTGCTCACTGTCTGAAAAGACACACCAAGGAAATCGGCAAGTTTTTCCTGAGTAAGATTTTTTTCTCTTCTTAAATTTTTCAGGTTTTCACCAAAGTAAATATTCATAAAATCACCTTCCGAAATATTTTTCCGGCACCGTAACTTAATAATAACTCATATTAATCAGTAAATCAATAACGCGTATTGAGAGAAATATTCTCGTATAAGGAGAATTTGCATAATTTGACGATTTATGTAAAATTATGGTATAATACTGCAAAGATTTCTGCAGGGTGGTTTCAATGAAGAAAAAAGGAAAAATTTCCAAATCAATCTTTTCAATATTTTTCTGTTTGTTGATGGTTTTTATCTGCACAGTAAATTCTTTTGCATATATTGAATGTGACGGAAAACTCAATCTCTATGAATGGGATGAGTATGAACAGACTGTGCTTTTTGACCATGGCGGAGTTTCAGGAAATGCATATCATTCTCTGGTTGTAAAACATAAATATATAGACTCAGACAGACGAGTTTATCTGGGCATTTCAATGGAAATTCTCAGTGATAAATTTAATGGAAGTCCGGAAGATATTTTCAACGAAATTTATATTTCTTTCAATGATTCATCTGAAATTGTACTTTGCTCAGATATGACGTCAGACGTTAATGAAGATGAATTTTATCTTGACTTCGGTTATTCTGCAGATAGTTTCGGTGGTTGTACATACGAAGTTGAATGTGTTCTGAAAGAACTTGAGTATGATAATATTCTTACAATGAATATTCAACTTGCAGACCACAACGGAGATACTTCTCAGATTTATGAAATAAAAATCAAAAGTGAAGAACTGAAAGAGGAAGAATCTGTTTCGGAAGCAGAGTCAATTAAAGAAGCAGAAAAAGAGTCAAAGAAAGATGCAAAAGAAGAATCCAAAAATAAAACAACAAAGAAAGCTCCACGAACAACAAAAGTAAGAACATCAAAAGCGAAAACAACAAAGGCAAAGGAAACCACAACAGAATTTGTAACAGCAGTGATTACAGAAGTCGGATCGTAGCCATGT
>JAZRNJ010000072.1:0-3011 GCA_045648125.1 Acutalibacteraceae bacterium | reverse complement strand
GAAGTAACTGATTTCAAGTGTACCCTTGTGGGTGGTGAACACCACACAATCCATACACATCCCCTTGATTTTTTTGTCTGCACACCTATGGCTTTTATGAACGGACTTTTGCAGACAAATACAACTATTCTTGAACCGTTACTTAAAATCCGTATTATTGCACCTGAAGATTTTTCAGGGAAAATTTTCTCTGAAATAATTAAAATGGGCGGTGAATATGACAGTCCTGTTATCCGTTCAGGGATGGCCACTCTTGAAGCTGTTGTACCAGTTGCAACATCAATGAATTTTCCTGAAAGATTGGCAACAATTACTTCAGGCAAGGCTGTGCTTTCCCAGAACTTTTATGGATACCGTGAGTGTAACGATGGTATGGAACATATAAATCCGAGAAACGGTGTTAATCCCCTTGACCGTTCAAAGTGGATTCTGTGGGCACGCGGAGCATATAATGTGGAATAAAATTTCAAAAAGCAAGACCTCTTGACTTCACATAAGAGTCAAGAGGTCTTGTTTTGTTTATTATTCTTCGATTTCTTTCATTATTTCATCATATGTAATGATGTTATTATATTTTGTGAAATCTACTTTTTTGCCGAGAATGCGTATATTTTCAACCATAGGTCTGCAGTTTGTATAGATGGGCTTGCCGGGAGTGATGGGATATATACCGAGGCATGAGAAAATGTACCATGCTGCCATTGAACCGTTGTCTTCATCTCCGGGGAAACCGTCATCTTTCCACGAGAATCCTTCACTGCATATTTTTTTAAGCCAATATTCTGTCTTTTCAGGGAAACCTAAATACGTGTAGATAAAGGGAATATGGAAGCTTGGCTGGTTAGATATAGCGCACTGACCCCAATCACATGCTGCCATTTCAGTCATTTCGTGGATTTCGTAGTTATATCCACCCACTCTGTAATCAGCAGGTGTGGCGAAAAACTCATCAAGTTTTTTGATAAGACCGTCTTTACCGCCATAGAGTTCCGCAAGACCGTCAATATCGTGCTGTACTGCAAAGGTTGTCTGCCATGCAGCTGCTTCTGTATAGTCTCCGCCCCATCTTATGGGATCAAAATCAGGCTTGAAGTTACCGTCAGAATCCTTGGGTCTCATAAAACCTGTTTCACTGTCGAAAATATTTTTATAGTTTTTGGAACGGAGAAAATATTTATCTCTTTTATCTGTTTCACCTAATATATCAGCAACGGTAGCAAGGCAATCATCAAAGTATGCTGCATCAAGAGTCAGGTTTACACTTTCTTTGAATTTGTCACAAGGAACGTAACCGAATTTAAGATATTCCTCACAACCTTCTCTTCCGTATGCCGCAACTGTTGAAGATTTATTTGCATGGTGTTCCATGCCTTCAAATGCGATTTTAAGTAAATCTTCTGAAATAAGATTTCTTGTAGCAACATCAGCGATTACTGCATCAATAGCAGTGCTTGGCATACAGTTCTGTGCATCACCTGCAGTCCAGCGGGGAAGCCAGCCACCGTCAATATAGTCCTGAATATATCCTTCGATTATTTCGGGGAGAATATCTTTGGCAACTATTGCATAGAAAGGATAGTTGGTACGGTATGTGTCCCAGAATCCGTTATCTGTGTATCTCACACCGGGAAGTACTTTGTCAGCGCTTGGTGAATAATGGATAGGATTACCGTTTTCATCAGGTTCATATGCTTTATGGGGATAAAGGAAAGTACGATACATACAACTATAGAAAGTTTTCATTGTATCTTCATCTGCATCTATCTCAATTTTTCTGAGATATTCATTCCAGATACCTTCGTTTTCTGCTTTGAGTTCATCAAAACTTCCGTAAACAGAATCGTGCTGAAGATTTCTCAATGCCTGCTCGTAGCTAATAAATGATGTAGCAATGGTGAATGTGACATCCTTTTTCTTCAATGCAATATGAATTCCTGTGTTTTCACCTTCGATGTGAAGACTGTGTTCAGTTTCACAAGTGTCTCTGCTGCCTACAAGGATTTTGTCAACATCAACTGAATCTTCATCAAACTGAAAAACATAATAACCTTTAAGCGTGCCTTTGTCGTGGCTATTTTTACCGCGGTTGCAATCTGTCCAACAGTAAAGTCGGTTAGTTTCTTTGTCAAATTCATATTCGCAATTGAACTTAACAGGTAAAACAGAAAGGTAACGGTCAAAATCCTCCTTGAAGCTGAGCCTTACACAAGCACCGTATTCAGTAGGTGTAAGTTCAAAATCACAGAAAGGTCTTTTAAGATAGCATTTAAGGTAATGAGGTTGTAAAATTGCCTTATCAGGGTCGTAACCTGACCAACAATCTTCAAAGTCCACATATGGTTTTTCTATCTGTGGCATCATTGTAAAAGCACTATGGTCGCTTATCCAGGGACTTGGCTGACGTGTAAGTCTTATACCTTCAACTGAGCGGTCTCCTGGATGATAATACCAGCTTCCTCTTGATGTTTCTGTCTGAAGACTGAATGCTGCAAAACCGAAAGGTCTCTGCACCAAAGGTAAGGTGTTGCCCTGAGAAAATCTGTGGAGAGATTCTGAGCCCTGTTTTATATTTACATATTTAAGATAATTCATAAGAAAACCTGCTTTCCTTGATTATATTGATATGATAGCATATACTTAATAGTTCTTGCAATTATAAATTATAATTCACCTGTAACCTTTCTGAAAACAAGAATCTCAAATGAATATTCTATTTCTCCAGGAGCGTTTTTCATCAACTTCTCAAAATCTTTCTCTGAAGTTTTATAATAATAAGGTGTCATCATAAACAAATTCATTGTATCTTCATCCGATTGCATTTTCATAACACCACGGACAACAGATTTTTCGACAAATTCGAAACTTTCCATTTCATACGGTTTAACTGAATTCTTATAAGGCTCATCATAAACTGCCTTTTTCAGGCTCCATAAATGGTCTTCGCCGGGTATTACATAAACAAAATATCCCTCTTTCTTTATTACCCTTTCAAATTCACTTTCGCACAAAGG
>JAZRNJ010000071.1:0-11295 GCA_045648125.1 Acutalibacteraceae bacterium | reverse complement strand
TACTGTCAATAAAGGTGAATTGGTTGCAGTTCTCGGTCATAACGGTTCAGGTAAATCAACTCTTGCGAAGCTTACAAATGCAATTCTTGTACCTGAAAGCGGTAAAGTGACAGTTCTTGGGATGGATGCGTCGGACGAAGATTTAAAATATGAAATCAGAAGACACGTTGGTATGGTGTTCCAGAATCCTGATAATCAGATAGTAGCGACAATTGTTGAAGACGATGTTGCATTCGGTCCTGAAAATCTTGGAGTGCGTCCCGAAGAAATAAGAAAAAGAGTTGACGACTCTTTGAAAGCAGTTGAAATGTATGATTTCCGTCTTTCAGAGCCTCATAATCTTTCAGGTGGGCAGAAACAGCGTGTTGCAATTGCAGGAATCCTTGCAATGAATACAGACGGTATTGTTTTTGATGAACCTACTGCTATGCTTGACCCCAGAGGCAGACGAGCAGTAATGGAAACAATACTCAAAATCAACAGAGAACAAGGCAAGACTGTTATGTTCATAACTCATTTTATGGATGAGGCTGTTATGGCAGACAGAGTTATTGTTGTAAATAACGGTGAAATAATCAAAGACGGTTCTCCTGAAGAAGTTTTCAGTGATGTTGATGAACTTAAAAGAATAGGTCTTGATGTTCCTCAGGCAAGAGAACTTCAGTACAGACTGAAGGATGTGGGTATCAACATGGAAAAAGATGTTTTGTTTGAAGATGACTGTGTTGATGCTATAAAGAAATTATTTTAAGGGAAAAAGGTGTTGTAATGAACGTGTTATCCGTAAGGGGGCTGACCCATGTTTATGGGCAGGGAACGTCCTCGGAAGCAGTTGCATTAAACAATTGCAGTTTTGATATAGAAAAAGGTGAACTTGTGGGAATTATCGGTCACACAGGTTCAGGTAAAAGCACCCTTATTCAGCATTTTAACGGTTTGCTGAAACCTACAAGCGGACAAGTTCTCCTGAACGGTAAGGATATTAATGAAAATAAGCAGACTATGGTAGCTTCACGTTTCAAAGTGGGACTTTGTTTCCAGTATCCTGAATATCAGCTTTTTGAAGAAACTGTGGGCAGGGATATTGCTTTTGGTCCGAAAAACATGAAACTGGATGAAGATGAAATCAATCGTCGTGTACTTAAATGCATTGAATACGTAGGTCTTGATAAAGAATATCTCCAGAAATCTCCTTTTGATTTGTCAGGCGGTGAAAAAAGACGCGTTGCAATTGCAGGTGTTATGGCAATGGAGCCTGAAATTCTTGTGCTTGATGAACCTACAGCAGGTCTTGACCCGCAGGGTAGAGATACTGTTTTCAATCTTATCCGTAATTATCAGAAACAAACCGGAAGTACAGTTATAATTGTTTCACACAGCATGGAGGATGTGGCAAGACTTGCTTCAAAAGCACTTGTTATGAACAAAGGTGAAGTTGCAATGTATGGAACAATTGATGAAGTTTATTCACGTGCTGATGAACTTGTGACAATGGGGCTTAATGTTCCTCAGATTACAAGAATTTTTATGAAACTGAAAAATGACGGTTTTCCCATTAACGGTAATATTTACACAGTTGAACAAGGCGTAGAAGAAATAATCCGACTGAAAAAGGAGGGTTATTCATTATGATTAAAGACATAACCATTGGTCAGTATTACAAGGCTGATTCGGTTCTTCATAAATGTGACCCCAGAACAAAATTATTACTTACAGTTGCATTTATTGTTGTAATTTTTCTTTGTAAAAACTTTTTTGCTTTGGGACTGATGACATTGCTGACAGTTGCTTCGATGCTGATATCAAAAGTTCCCGTAAAAATGTTTCTCAAAAGCATGAAACCGATTATACCCCTTGTTTTACTTACGGCTATACTTAATATTTTTTATACAACAGGTGGAGAGGTGATTCTTTCTTTCTGGAAAATTACAATAAGAGATAAAGCAATATTCACGGCAATTTTTATTGCAATCAGAATTTTCTGTCTGATTATTGTAAGTTCCTTGCTTACTTATACCACAACACCGACAATGCTTACAGACGGTATTGAAAGGTTACTTAAATCTCTTGATGTTATTCTGAAACCTTTTAATGGTTTCAGAGTTCACACTCTTGCAATGATGATGACTCTCGCACTCAGATTTATTCCAACTCTTATTGAAGAAATTGATAAAATTATGAATGCACAGAAGGCAAGAGGTGCTGACCTTGAAAGCGGTGGAATTATGCAGAGAGCAAAAGCCCTCATTCCTATTATAATCCCACTTTTCGTTTCTTCTTTCAGACGTGCTTATGAACTTGCTTTTGCAATGGATTGCCGCTGCTATACAGGTGGTGAAGGAAGAACAAGAATGAAGCAGATGAAATTCAGACTCAGAGATTTGTTGGTAGGAATTGTTTTTGCTTTAGTTTTCGCAGGTATTGTTTTTATGAATTATAAATTTACCCCTGTTATTTAATCGGTGAAAAACATGAAAAATTTTCTTTTGGAAATAAGTTATAAAGGCGATGCTTATCACGGATGGCAGGTTCAGTCAAATGCAGTTACTGTTCAGGAAAAACTTCAGGATGCAATTGAATCTGTTTTCGGAAAAAGAGAAGATGTGAAAGGTTGCAGCAGAACAGATTCAGGAGTTCATGCAAATATTTTTTGTTGTAATTTCAGGACGGAAAAGGAAATTCCTGCCGAAAAAATCCCTGCAGCACTGAATGCGAATTTGCCCTTTGATATTTCTGTTAAATCATGCAGAGAGGTACCTTTTGATTTTCACGCAAGGTATGATTGTAAAGGTAAAGAATACGTGTATAAAATATGGAATGCGCAGGAAAGAAATCCTTTTTGCAACAAACTTTATTACCATTATAAATACAAAATTGATATTGATTTATTGAACAAAGAAGCACAGGATTTTGTAGGTGTTCATGATTTTTCTTCATTCTGTGCAAGTGGCAGTTCAGTTGAAGATATGACAAGAGAAATATATTCTTTCCGTGTTGAAAAAGCAGGGGATGAAGTTCTCTTTTATGTAAGCGGAAACGGTTTCCTTTATAACATGGTAAGAATTATGGTTGGTACATTGCTTGATATTTCAAGCGGTAAAATAGAAAAAGGAAACATAAAAAACATTATTGATTCAAAAAATCGTGAAAAAGCAGGTTTTACTGCTCCTGCCGAAGGGCTTTATCTGAATAAGGTTTATTATTAACGAAAGGAAAGCTGCAATATGAAAAAGTCAAATTTAAGTTTCATAGGCAAAATTGTACTGGTAATTATTGCTGCTGTTTCTATTGTTTTTGTTGCAGCAAGTAGCTTTGCAAATGTTACTTTTTCAAATGTTACAGGTGGCGTTAAATCATTCTTTCATAACATGAAAAAAGGTGACGGATTTCCTTATGAAAGTTCTGCAATGGGTATTAAAAAAGCTGACGGTATAGGTTCATATCTTGCTATGATTGATGATTCAACCGTAGTTTTTCTGAATAAAACTGCAAAAGAAGTTTTCAGATTTGACACTACATATACTTCACCTGATATGGCTGTATCAAACGGACGTGCTTTGGTTTATAACAGAGGCTCATCATCTTTTATTGTAACCGGACAATCAGATTTGTTGTATAATGCAGATGATACAATCGGTAAACTTGACGGTTCTGTTATAACGGGAAATATCGGTAAAAACGGAAGTCTTGTTTTTGGTACATGGACAGAAGAAGGAACAAGTAAATTTGTTGCTTTGAATAAAAAATTGGGAACAGATTTTTATTATGTTTTTGGTAACGACAGAGTTCTTTATGTTACTGTGTCTGATAACGGAAAATACGGAGCATGTGCAGTTTTTGGTGTGGAAAACGCTTCGTATTATTCAACTGTTTATGTTTTTGATTTTGACAAAGAAGAACCAATACAGAAAATCAAATTGTCAGGTGAGACCGTTGTAAGACTTGATTTTCTTAAAAATAAATCGCTCAGTGTTATTACTGACCTCAAACGAAGAGAAATTTCTGTCAAAGATAAAGAGGAAGATAATGTTGTTGATTATTCAGCACATTCCCTTGTTGCAGTAGATTTTGATTTATCTTCAAAAAAGAGTGTTCTTTGTTATTCGAAATACGGAAGTACATCAAACGTGATTTGTGGTTTTTATAAAAACGGAAGTGAAAGCTGCAGAATTGAAGACGTTGAAAATGTCAAAGCAGTAAGTTGTGACGAAAATACAATTGCAGTTCTTACAGATAGTCAGATTTTGTGTTACGGATTCAGAGGTAACCTTAAAAGCACAATAGACCTTACTTTCAATGTTGAGTCAATTAAACTTGAATCGTCAGGCTTATATCTTTTCTCAGGCTCAAATGTATACAGAACAAGAAGCGGTCGTGATTTTGTTT
Source organism: Acutalibacteraceae bacterium (assembly GCA_045648125.1). Classification (GTDB taxonomy): domain Bacteria; phylum Bacillota; class Clostridia; order Oscillospirales; family Acutalibacteraceae; genus SIG575. The sequence goes on along the minus strand of JAZRNJ010000071.1, from coordinate 6,909 downwards.
TTGAAGCCGAATAAATTATGAATTAATTTTTAAAATTCTTATCTTTTCATTAATTTGGGAAAATATTCTTGATAATTAAATTTTAATGTGTTAATATTTTCTTTACGGAGGTTGAGGAATTGTTTAATTATGTTGACTTGATTCTGTTGGCGTTAATTGCATTCTTTGTCATAACAGGTATCAGAAAAGGATTTACAAGAACGCTTCTTTCTTTTTTGGCAAGGATTGCATCTCTTGTTGCAGCATACTTTATTTCAGATATGTATGCGGAAGCGGTTTATGAAAGTTTCTTTAAAGATGCGGTTGTTAATGCTATAGGTTCAGATTTATCTTCTCTGTCAGATGTTGTTTCGGAACATATATGGACTGCCTGGTCAGGACTTCCACAATCACTTTCAGCAATAGGAGAAAAATTTGGTCTTGAAATGCTCGCAATACATGGTGAGTTTGATGGAATCGGTGTAGCAGAGGGTGTGACATCAACGCTTGAAGAAGCGGTTGCAGGTCCTATCGCCATAGGAATCTGTAAAATTATAATTTTTGCAATAGCATCAGCAGTAGTTTCTTTTGTTCTGGCTATTCTCGTGAATTTATTGTGTAAAGTTGTAAAACTTCCTGTTTTGAAAACTGCCGATAAATTATTCGGTGCAGGTCTCGGATTGGTTAATGGTTTTATTTGTGTATTTATTTTGTCTTTTATATTTACAATTGCGTCAGGATTCATAAGTCCTCCGGAACTTGCTGATGCAATTGATTCATCATATATTATTGATTTCTTCGCGTATGCGAATATGCTTGTATAGGAGTGTGTATTTCAATTGAAAGAATTATTTAAGGGATGCTGGACAATACCTAATCTGCTCAGCGTAATCAGAATTTTGCTCGTCCCGGGATTTGTGTATTTCTTTCTTCAGGGAAATCGTACAGCGGCAATAATTTTACTTGCTCTTTCAGGTCTTTCAGATTTCTTCGACGGCAAAATTGCAAGAAAGTATAATCAGATAAGTGCACTTGGTAAATTACTTGACCCGTTAGCAGATAAACTTACTCAGGTTGCAATAGCAGTAGTGTTGTTCTGGTTTTTCCGTTCTTCTTCAGTACATACACTTGAACTTTTCAGTTATGTATTCCTTGCATTTCTCGGCAAAGAAGCACTGATGCTTGTAATGAGTGCAGTTATGCTCATGTTAGGTCTGAGACCTTGTGCAGCAGAAATTTACGGAAAAATTGCAACTTTCACTTTCTATGTTGTAATGATTGCGATTATTTGCTTCGGACCTGAAGTGGGTGCGTTTATAGAAATTTTCGTAATGCCCAACTGGCTTGTAATGTCACTTGTTATAATTTCTCTCATATTGACAATAATTGCTCTTGTGAGCTACATTCCTGATACTTTAAGACAGTTAAAAGGACGTAAAGATAAAATTAAAGGGGAAACCAAATGAAGAAAATGATGTGCAGCAGATGTCATGAAAGACCTGCAGTTATATTTATTACAAAAATTGAGGGCGATAAGTCTACTCCTGAAGGACTTTGCATGAAATGTGCTTCAGAATTAAATATCGGTCCTATCAAACAGATGATGCAGAGTATGGGCATCACTGAAGATGATATTGAAGCAGCAAGTGAACAACTTGAAAATATGATGGGAATGATGCCCATGGGTGATGAAGACGACGATGACGGTGACGAAAAAGACTTCGAAGTCGGTGGTGCGCAGTCTATGCCTGCAGAGTTTCTGAAAAACTTCCTTGGCGGTGCTTTCAGCCAGAATAACAGTTATAGCGAGAATAATCCTCTTCCTGATTCTCAGAAACCATTTGAAAATAAAAATGATAAAAAGAAAAAGGAAAAAGAGGAAAAGAATAAAAAGAAAAAACGTAAGTTCCTCAGTCTTTACTGCACAGACCTTGTTGCTAAAGCAAGAGGAGGTAAAATTGACAGAATTATCGGCAGAGAAAATGAAATTTACCGCGTAACTCAGATTCTTTGCAGAAGAACAAAGAACAACCCTTGTCTTATCGGTGAACCCGGTGTAGGTAAAACTGCTATCGCAGAAGGACTTGCACTTAAAATTGCTTGTGGTGATGTTCCTGCAAAACTTGCCGATAAAGAAATACATCTTCTTGACCTTACAGCACTTGTGGCAGGTACACAGTTCAGAGGTCAGTTTGAAAGCAGAATCAAAGGTCTTGTTGATGAAGTAAAAGCAGAAGGGAATATTATCCTTTTCATTGATGAAGTTCATAACCTTGTAGGTACAGGTGATGCAGAGGGTTCAATGAACGCTGCAAACATTCTTAAACCTGCATTGTCACGTGGTGAAATTCAGATAGTAGGTGCTACTACATTTGACGAATACAGAAAGTTCATTGAAAAAGATGCGGCACTTGAAAGAAGACTTCAGCCTGTAAAGGTTGTTGAACCTTCAATTGATGATACGTATAAAATGCTCATAGGCATCAAAAACTATTATGAGGATTTCCACAGAGTAAAAATAAGCGATAATCTTGTTTATAGTGCTGTTGTTCTTTCAGAACGTTATATTAACGACCGTTTCCTGCCTGATAAGGCAATTGACCTTCTTGATGAAGCTTGTACAAGAGCAAACCTGAGAAATAAGGCTATCAGTGACTTGGAAATCAACGAAAAGAAGATTGCAAAACTTACTGAACAGCAGAAAGAACTTGAAGAGGATGCTGAAAATATCGACTATGAGCAGATTGCAAAGATTAAAGCCGAAATCATAGTTTGTGAAGAAAAGCAGAAAGAACTTTCAGTTCTCGCAGGGGATAATGCTGTTACTCAGGATGATATTGCACATGTTATTGAATTATGGACAGGCATTCCCTCAAGTAAAGTTATTGAAAGTGATTTAAGAAAACTCTCTGATATGGAAAAAAATCTCAGAGGTAAAATTATCGGTCAGGATGAAGCAATTGACCTTGTCTGTGCTGCTGTAAGACGTGGCAGAGTTCAGCTCAGTCCCAGAAGAAGACCGTCATCATTTATTTTTGTAGGACCTACAGGTGTTGGTAAAACAGAACTTGTTAAACAACTTGCAAACGAACTCTTTGATTCTCCCGAAACTCTTATCAGACTTGATATGTCAGAGTTTATGGAAAAGCACAGTGTTTCAAGAATTATAGGTTCACCTCCCGGATATGTGGGATATGATGAAGCAGGACAGCTTACTGAAAAGGTAAGAAGAAAACCTTATTCAGTAATTCTTCTTGACGAAATTGAAAAAGCACATCCCGATGTAATGAATATTCTTCTTCAGATTCTTGATGAGGGTAAAATTACAGACTCACACGGCAGAAATGTCAGCTTTGAAAACACAGTAATCATTATGACATCAAATGCAGGTAGTGAGCGCAAGGAAGGTGCTCTCGGTTTTGCAAAAACTCAGAATGAAGTAAATAAAGATAAAGCGATGAAAGCACTTTCTGAATTCCTCTGACCTGAATTTATCGGTAGAGTCGATGAGATAGTTGTGTTTAATGACCTGACAAAGAATGATTTTGAAAAGATTTCTGTTCTTATGCTGTCAGAACTTATTGAAGCTTTGCAGGACAAAGGAATCAAGTTTGAATGGTCAGAAGAAGTGCCGAAAAAACTCGCTGACTTAGTCGGTGATAAAAACGGTAGGGGAGCAAGAGACCTGAGAAATGTTATCCGTCGTAATGTTGAAGACAAAATTGCAAACATTATGGTTGAAAAGTGTGATACATCTCTTTCTTCTGTTTCACTTTCAGTTGTTGACGACGAAATCAAAGTAGCAGCTGTATAATTTTCAGTTTTTTTGTTGATTATGGTGCTAACGCGTTAACGGTGGCTCCTCTTGAAAAGCAAGGGGAGCTGTCGTATCAATGACCGATAGGGTTTTTGTTTCAAATTAGTGGAAATAATTTTTAAAAACCCCTTGACATTTCAGTTGTCTTGTGATAAAATAATCAGCGTTGTGAACACATTCACTTGCGGGTGTAGTTCAATGGTAGAATCCCAGCCTTCCAAGCTGGTCGTGTGGGTTCGATTCCCATCACCCGCTCCAATGCGCTTCTAGCTCAGCTGGATAGAGCAACTGCCTTCTAAGCAGTAGGTCAGGAGTTCGAGTCTCTTGAAGCGCGCCACGAAAGCATCGATTAGTTTCGGTGCTTTTTTATTTTTCTTTTGTATCATTTTCATTGACTTTTTCATGCTGTAACCTTATAATGTAAATAATATAACGGACGAAGGTGGTTTTATTATGTGGCAGATTATCAGAATTTTTGTTTCAGCATTCGTTGCTCTGGAAACACTTTTTGCAGGTGTTTTTGCAGGTGTTACACCTAAAGGTACCCAAATGCCTGAACCTGTGACAGGGGAATATACAAAATACGTTGACCCGTTTATCGGTACAGGAGGTACGCCATGGACCTGTGGTATGCTCAGTCCTGCAGCATCTGCTCCTTTCGGTGCAGTAAGACTTGGTCCTGATACATCTTTCATCGGCGGTGCTTACATTGTAAAAACAAACACTTCAGGCTACTACTATGAGCAGGGTCATATTATGGGCTTCAGCCATTCCCGTCTTTCAGGAACAGGTGCTGAAGATTACTGTATTTTCGAGATTACTCCTGCCGTAGGTAAATCAAAAGCAGGTATAATTCCTTATTCTCATAAAAACGAGGTTGCATCTCCCGGTTATTATGCAGTTTATCTTCAGAGTCTTGGATGTCTTGCTGAAATGACAGCAGATGAACATACAGGCGTTCACAGATATACATTCAACCATTCAAAAGATGCACGTCTTTCACTTGATGTTACAAGTGCCTTCAATAACAGACATGCTGAAAAAGGCTTTGCTGAATATGATGAAAAAACAGGTCTTATCACAGGTGGTGCAGAACTTCACGCTGCATTCTCTGACAGATATGACGGACTTCCCTGTTACTTTGCTCTGAAAGCAGATAAAGATATCAAAGAATGCAAAATCACAGGTGACGAAAATGATATGAAGGTTGACATCAACTTCGGTGACCTTAAAGACAAGAGTGTCGAGGTTAAAGTGGGCATCAGTTTTGTCAGCGTGGAAAACGCAATTCTCAACCTTGAAGAAGAAACAAAGGGCCTTGATTTTGACGGTGTAAGACAGAAGACGGTTGATAATTGGGATAAACATCTCTCATCAATTAAAGTTGCAAGTTCTGATGAAGACATCAAAACAACCTTCTACACAAATCTTTACCATACAATGATAATGCCTACAAATTTCACTGATGTAAACGGTGAATATAAAGGCTTTGACAAGCAGACACATGTGGCAGAGGATTATACATACAGAACAGACATGTCACTTTGGGATACATGCAGAAACACACATTCTCTTTATATGCTTATTGATGGCGATGTGCAGAATGACTGTCTCAAGAGCCTTGTTCAGATGGCAAAGCAGGGTGGTGCTATTCCCAGATGGGCAATGGGTGCAGGCTTTGCAGGTTCAATGATAGGTGACCCTGCTAACCTTGTTATTACAGAAAGCTACATTAAAGGCTTTACTGATTTTGATGTTGAAACTGCTTATGAATACATGAAGAAATCTTCTGACGTGGGTGTTAACAAAGTCGGAAGAGAATATATGAAAGAATATAACGAATACGGTTTTGTCCCCAATGACCTTGCAAAGGGCAGAGATTCTGTAAGCCGTACACTTGAATATTCATGGGAAGACGGCGCAATTGCAACTCTGGCAGCAGCTCTGGGCAAAACAGAAGACGTCGAAAAATATACAGCAAAAGCAATGTACTATAAAAACACATGGAATCCCGAAACAAAGTATTTCCAGGCAAGAAATGCTGACGGTACTTTTGAAGACCATTTCAGTCCGTATATCACATCCTTCTATGATGCAGTGATGGTTGAAAAATATGCTGACTGCTACTGCGAAGGCAGTGCAAGACAGTGGAGATGGAGTGCACTTCAGGACATTGACGGCATGATTGAACTTTTCGGTTCAAAGGAATATTTCGTATCCGAGCTTGAAGATTTCATGGAAGATGCAGCTCCCACACGTGCATTCCTTGACCCCGGTCACGGTTACTGGATCGGTAATCAGCACGATATTCATACTCCTTATCTTTTCTCTGATGCAGGAAGAGCAGACCTTACACAAAAATGGGTTCGCTGGACACTTAAAGAACGTTACAGCACAGATATTGACGGTCTTGACGGTAACGATGACGGCGGTACACTCGGTGCATGGTATGTATTCTCTTCAATGGGATTCTATCCTCTTGCAGGTTCTGATAAATACTGGATCGGTTCACCCAACCTTGATTCAGCTGAAATCACTCTTGCAAACGGCTACACTCTTAAAATGACAGCTGTTAACCAGAGTGCTTCAAATGTATATGTAAAGAGTGTTACTCTCAACGGTGAAGTTATTACTGACAATTATCTTACTCATGCACAGCTTATGGGCGGCGGAGAACTTGTATTCACAATGTCTTCAAATCCCTGAACGGAGGCAGATTAAATGAAAATTATTGGCGGATTACAGGCTTTTTTACAGGTTATACTTGCCATTCTCGGCGTTACACCTATAAGCTATGATATAAACTACGGCGGAAACGAATATGTCGCTCCCGAAGTCAATACACCGATGTATATTGTTGAAGACGGTGTTACAGATTACACAATTGTTGTTGCAGATAATGCTGACGAATGCATTATGACTGCTGTCAATGAACTACAGACATATGTTGAAAAAATCAGCGGTGTAAAGCTTGATTCTGTTAAAGAATCAGCTTACACAGGCGGTAAAGCTATCATTTTAGGCGAAACAAAGCTTGTTTCAGTTGATACTGATTCAATCAAAGAAGACGGATTCAGACTTTTTGCAGACGGTGAAAACTTTGTGATTGCAGG
>JAZRNJ010000070.1:0-4361 GCA_045648125.1 Acutalibacteraceae bacterium | reverse complement strand
GTTATATGATGTCATTCTCCAGATGTACTGGTTTTCGTTTCTGCCGAAACCTGATTTCTGACCTGAAAGACTGCCGTTAGGGAACATCTTTGTGGGGTTACCTACAACAAGTTCCATGTTTTCGTCCTTGTCCATTCTGTAAAGGTTAACAGACTGTTCAAGGTTAGCGTTTACAAAATCAAAGTCAAGTTTGAAGATAACGTCTTCAAGAGCGATTTCTTCGTCGTTGTATTCACCGATGTAGAGATAATCACCATAAACGTTGATAACACCTGCACCTGCTCTTGTTCTTTCAGGGTCAATACCGAAAGTATATCTTGCACCGTCTTTTTCTTTATCACCTGCAAGAGCTCTCCATGACCATGTGCCGTCTTCCTCAGGCTCACCAACAACAATTGCAAAAGACTGCATTGAGTTTTCGTCAGGTTTGTTATCAGGACGACCTGTACACATTGTAACATAGAGTTTATCGTTGAATTCAACCATTTCCCAGATTGAACCACCGTAGATACTATCGGGGAAACAGTAAGCCGGGTAATCAAAAAGGTCTTCCTGAGTTGCAATTCTTGTGAAAGCTTCCTGACCGTCTTCGGGATGGTCAGAAATAAGAATTTCAGAACCCTTAAGTGTTACCATGCTGACAACGAGTTTGCCATTGTATTCACAGAGACCACGGATAGCTGAACAAATTCCGAGTTTATAAGCCTGATAATAGTCAGCCTGTGAAATGCCTTCATAAACGATTTTTACTTCATCAGTTTCAGGGTCAACCATAACGATTTTGGGGAGACCGTAAACTGAACCGCAGAAGTAGAATTTACCGTTGTATTCGCAAACATTACGAAGCTGAACACCTTTGGGGTCAGACATAAGAATTTTTACTTCGCCTGTTTTAGCATTCATTTTGAAAAGAACGCCACTGGGTTTACCACCGTCTTCTTCTTCAATAAAAAATGAGCCGTTGAACATAACGTCAAGGAGTGAATGCATGACTGTGGGGTCATAGTCATTGCCAAGCACTGTATCCATGAAAGAAAGAGTTGCCATCATGGAGTTGTAGTTTGTTGAAGCGTAGATATAGTCACCTTTAGCAATTGCTGCCCAGATATAACTCTGTGCTCTGTCGCCCTGACCTTTATCTTTTGCTGAAACCATGCTGTTGCCAAGATAGTCAACAACGCCGTCAACTTCACCGAAACCTTTATCGGGGTGAGAAATTTTTGTTGCCTGATACTGTCCGTTTGCAGAACTGAATTTAACTTTGCCTACAAACTCCTGTGCTGATGCAGTAACAACTACTGAACATGCCATAATCACAGCGAGAACGAGGCTGAGGACAGCTCTGAACTTTTTGTTTTTCATGTGTTTTCCTCCTGAATATTTTTTGCTTGCATTAAAAATACACACAGTATAACTTTAAAGGTAGTGAGTTGTAATAATGTTACACAACTATGAACAAGCTGTAAATAAACAATTTGTTTTCATTAAAAATTATACAAAATTATTTAAAGTGACGTAAAACACGTTATAAATGGAAATAATTACAAGTAAATACAGGTAAATTAAAAGAGACAGAAAAATCCCCGTAACAAAAGTTACGGGGAATATTTTCCGATCTTAAATTTAAATTAAGAACAGTGAAGTGCTTCACAAATCACACTGCACGAGTTACCTTACCGGAGCGTAAGCAACGAGAGCATACATAAACTCTTTTGGGAGTACCGTTAACAACAGCCTTAACACGCATGATGTTGGGCTTCCATGTTCTGTTTGATCTTCTGTGTGAGTGGGAAACTTTGATACCGAAAGAAACGCTCTTTCCGCAGTATTCACATTTTGCCATTTGTCGCACCTCCTTCTTTAATATCTGATTACAACGTTTAATATTATATATGTTATTTACAAAAAAAGCAAGTGTTTTTTGTGAATTTTTTAAATTTATCAAAAATATTCACATTTTGCCTATAAAAAACACAATATTTTGTCCATTTAATTGACAAAAACCCCACTCAGTGGTAGATTTATAGAAAAATAAGTTAAGTGAGTGGATAAAAATGACGTCTTATTTGTGGGTGCTTCTTGTTGCAGTTTACGGAATATGCAAAGGAAGCCGTGAAATTTTCAAAAAAATTGCAATGAAAAAGAGCACGGTAATGGAAACATTATTCCTCTATGTGTGTCTTTCTTTTGTTATGGTTCTGCCTTATACAGGTGAGGCTTTCAAATTGGAAAATTGGAACTATATGTATCTTATCCTTATAAAATCATTTGTGATTTTTGTAGCGTGGATTTGTTCATTCAAAGCACTTTCAAAAATGCCTGTCAGCCTTTACGGTGTGCTTGATTTGTCGAGAATTATTTTTTCAACACTGTACGGAATAATTCTTCTCAGTGAAAGCATCGGCTTAATGCACATTGTGGGACTTTTGCTTGTGTCATCAGGGCTTCTTTTGCTTAAATTCAGACCATTTTCAAAGAAGGAAAAATCAAGCGAAAAAGTAGACGTGAAAGTTATAATCACAGCTTTTTCAGGCTGTGCACTTACAGCACTTTCAGGAGCACTTGACAAAATTTTAATGCGAAAAGGTGACCTGACTTCAGGACAACTTCAATTCTGGTACATGCTTTTCCTTGTGATTTTCTATGCAATGTATATTTTCTTCACCCACACTCCCATTGATTACAAATCCACCCTTAAAAATAAATGGGTATACCTTATGAGCCTTACACTTGTTATCGGTGACAAAGCACTTTTTGTTGCAAACAATAACCCCGAATGTACTGTAAGCCTGATGACACTCATCAAGCAAATCAGTTGTGTTGTGGTAATTCTCGGAGGTAAATTCGTGTTCAAAGAAAAGAGAATTCTCTACAAACTATTCTGCGCAGGAGTAATAGTAACGGGTATTTTAATCGCAGTTCTGAATTGATTTTGTATAAACCGTAATGAAATTTCATGAAACCTTACGGGAACCGAAACGGTTCCCCTACGATACAACAATTAATGCACGGATAAATTATAATTTTCAGCGAAAAATCCCCTCAGTCAAAATCACAGATTTTGACAGCTCCCCTTGCGTTTTCAAGGGGAGCCTGTAACCAAACACACAGATAAATTATAATTTATAAAGATAAAACGTAAAAAATGCATCAGAAGTTTAAATTTAAAACTTCTGATGCATTTAGCTTTATTGGGACACCTGATTTTATTGGCTTTTCAAAAATTATATTTTTTGCAGCCTATTTGTGTTTAGTTTACTTCAATGTAAGTTGTGGGTTCATCAGAATATTCGCTGATAGTTACTGTGGGGGATTCTGCTCTTACTTGTGTCACTTCTTCTGTTGCAAGGTTTGAATTTTCAGCAAGTTTTGTTTTAAGTTCAGGTGTAAGCTTACTGTCAGGGATGAAGAGCGTTGAATGAAGTGACTCTGCTTCATCTGTTGAAAGTCTGATGAAATAACCGGTTTCTGTTGTGAGATAGAAGGGTGTCGCATTGTCACGGATATAATTCAGTTCATCTTCCGTCAGACCGTTTACGTAGTGTGAACCGGCAAGAGTCATATACATATAATCTGCAGCATCCTGATAATAATAAGCGTCGCCATCTCTTACGCCGTCAAGAATACATCTGCCTTCAAACAAGAGATTGAAGTTTCTGTTGTCTGAAATAGCAAGTTTGATGAACGAAGAGTTGTTGTGAACTGCCTCAAGAGTCATGAACTCTGTTTTGTAATCCTTCTTGAAATGCTTATAAATTCCAACATCTTTTGCCCATTTTATTGTGTTTGTCATATTTTCATTAATTGTGACAAATACATTTTCCGTGTAGTAATTCAAATCAAAATTGAGTAAGCTCTGATATTCAAGTTCAGAGGCAAGACCGAGGAATTCTTCGCTTTCAAGCTCTTCATTCCACTCTCCGTAAACACCGTGGTCTTTTCTGATTGCAATACCACCGAGAGCTTTGCAATCAGGATTGAAAATTTCTTTTACTGAAAGTTTTTCAATGTCTTTTGTGTATGCTTCGAGCAAAGACATAACCTGTACTGATGAAAGTTCAACATTGGTAGCCTTTGTCAGGTCATTTGAGAAAACTGTGAAGAATGTTTTTATTTCTTGTCCTTCAATGAATTCAGTTTCACCCATGTAAGTTATTGAGTTGTGCAGTTTTTGAACAAGAGAGAGCTTTACTGTTTCTCCGATACTTTTATTAGCAAGGTATCTGTCAACAAGCTGGGGTGTAATACGGTAGTAAGAACGGCTTAATGTTTTTCCGTTTTTGAGATTGTAGATGATGTTGATTTTCACACCGAGTTTTGTCTCTCTGAAATTTTTTGACATTTTAATACTGGCAGCAGCA
>JAZRNJ010000069.1:0-2500 GCA_045648125.1 Acutalibacteraceae bacterium | reverse complement strand
CTAAGACCGCTTGGCCTCCGACTTGGATTACAAAGATTATTGATGACAGACTTGAAGAAATCAAACCTTGTATCTGCTGTCACAGCGGTTGCTTCAACTTCTCAACTTCAAAAGGTCATGCAAATACTCAGGACCTTAAAGACACAATGGGTCTTTCACGTTGTGCACTTAACCCCCTTACAATGCAGTCTAAAAAATACAAGATTGTTCCCGCTAAGAAAGCAAAGAAAATTGCTGTTATCGGTGGCGGTATCGGTGGTATGGAAGTTGCTCTTGTTGCAGCACAGCGCGGCCATACAGTTACAATCTATGAAAAGAGTGATGTTCTCGGTGGTGTATTCATTGCAGCTGCTGGTCCCTCTTTCAAAGAAAAAGACCGTGACCTTATTGCATGGTACAACCGTGAAATCCAGAAGAACCCCTCAATCACAGTAAAATTCAACACAGAAGTTAAAGATGTAGCTTCTCTCGGTGCTGACGAAGTTGTTGTTGCAACAGGTTCAACTCCCAACAGAATTCCTGTTAAGGGTGCAGCTGAATACGGTATTGAAGCATGTGATTACCTTCTCGGCAAAAAGACAGTTGGTGACAACGTTGTTATTGTTGGTGGTGGTCTCACAGGTTGTGAAATCGCTTATGACCTCTTCCTTCAGGGCAAGAAACCTGTAATTGTTGAAATGCAGGATGACCTTATCACAACTCCCGGTGTTGCTCTTGCAAACACAAGCTTCCTTCGTGACTGCTTCAAGGCTAACAATGTTCCCGTTTACCTTGAATCAAAAACAACTGAAATCCGTAAAGACGGCGTTACAATTGCTACTAAAGACGGCAAAACAATTAATGTTCCTGCTGACAACGTTATTCTTTCAGTTGGTTACAAACCTGCTCCCGTTGCTGAAAAAGCTAAACACGTTCACATCGTTGGTGACGCTTCAAAAGTAGGCAACCTCAGAACTGTTATCTGGCAGGCTTGGGATGTTGCAATGAAATTTTAATTGAATATTTTTAAAACAACATTAATAATATTTAGTTATATCGGTATCGGGTTCATCTCTGAACCCGATATTTTTTGTTTTTTCTATTGACTTTTATTTTGTGTTATGATAAAATTATTGAAAATCGAAAAAAATAAATGCGTTGAAGATATTAAGCACTTTTCCGTGTCTTTCAGAGAGTCGGCGGTTGCTGTGAGCCGACAGATAAGTCAGGTGCTGTCTCGTATCAGAGCAGAACTCCCCAACCGTTCACTATGAACTGCATAAGGAGTTACGGATGCCCCGTTACCATGGCTATGGACTTAAAAATGAGTCCGATAAGAGGCTGAATTTTCAGCAACACGGGTGGTACCGCGGTAAGTTAATTATCGTCCCTGAGGCTTTACTGAGCTTCGGGGATTTATTTTTAAGGAGGATGCGAACCATGAAAACAGTAAAAATCGCAGACATTACTTTAAGACAGATTATGTCAGACAAAAAAAGTACAATAAGTTTTAAAAATAAAATTGAACTTGCAAAACTACTTGATAAACTAAAGATTGATACTGTTGAAACAGGAATGGTCGACGGTGGCAAAACTGACGAATTGCTTGTCCGTACAATTGCCCTTACAGTTAAAAACTGTACGCTCTCCTGCCCTACAGGTATTACTGAAAAAGAGCTTGAAAAAGCTTATGAGTGCATTAAAGATGCAAGAAAGCCCAGACTTAACGTGAGAATTCCTGTTTCTCCCGTACAGATGGAATATCAGTGCCACAAAAAACCTGCTGCACTTATTGAACTCATTGCTTCACTTGTAAAAAAAGCAAAAGAACTTTGTGCTGACGTTGAATTCACTGCAGTTGATGCCACAAGATGCGACAAGGATTTCCTTTGCAAAGCAATTGCAACAGCAATTGATGCAGGTGCAAACATCATCACTGTTTGTGACACAGCAGGTACAATGTTTGCTGATGAATTCGGTGAATTTATTTCTGAAATTTATGCATCTGTTCCGTCACTTGATAATGTTTCACTTTCAATCGAAGCAAACAACTCAATTTCAATGGCAAGTGCATGTGCTTTTGCAGGTATCAAAGCAGGTGCTGAAGAAATCAAAACAACTGTTGACGGCAACGAATTCCCCGGAATCGAAAGTATTGTCAACATTCTCAAAGCACGTGGTGACTCATGTGACATCCACACAAATGTAAAAGCAACAGAGTTCAGAAGAGTTCTTTCCATGATTGAAAGCGCTATCAGTTCAGGCTCTTCTCATTCATCAATGTTTGAATCTTCTGAAAATGAACACGACAGTTTCGTTCTCACAGAGGGCGATGATATTTCAATCGTTTCAAAGGCTATAAGAGAACTTGGCTATGACCTTAGTGAAAACGATATTGCAAATGTTTTTGAATCATTCTCAAGAGTTGCAAAGAAAAAGAAGACAGTTACTGCAAAAGAACTTGATGCTATTGTGGCTTCAGTTGCTCTTCAGGTTCCTGCAACTTACAAGCTTGACAGTT
>JAZRNJ010000068.1:0-6034 GCA_045648125.1 Acutalibacteraceae bacterium | reverse complement strand
AATCCTCACCGCCTGTTTGTACTGTTTTTACTTCTGTGTCCTGAGACATTTCTGACACCATCTCCTTTCGGTGCACATTTCTATATGCTAACGTTAATTATGCACTATTTTTAAAAATTTTGCAACACTTTTCAGTAAAATTTTTATAATTTGTGCAAAATGATGACTATTTTTTTAACCCGTTAGTGAAAATCGGCACGGTTCCTGCCTTAATACAGTAAATATCACTGATTTTTTCACCCAGTGCAAGGTAAGAACTTTCACTGAATACGGGAATGACAACACACATATCAGTCAGATGCTGTTCTGCCTTTTTGCAGTTTTCCAGATGTACGGACTGAGAGAAAGTCATATCATTTTGCGATAAAAGCAAATCAAACTTTCTGGAAGCAAAACCGAAAACATTTGAGGGATTGTTTTCCGAGAACATTTCAAGAAAACTTACAACACTTTCATTTTTAGCAGTAAGACCTGTAAAAGCAATGTCAAACTCTTTGTTTTTTATTTTTCTTTCAAGGGCAATATCGTCAAGAGGTTCAATGACGAAGTTTACATGAACACCCAAAATACTCTGCCAGGATTGTACGGCAACTTTAACAATGTTTTCAAAACTTTCATGACATACAATTTTCAGGGTTACATTATTGATTCCTAAATTGTCAAAAGCCTGTTCAAGGGATTTGACAGCGTTTTTTCTGTTTACGGCATAAGGTGTGGTGTTACCTGCAAGTGAACGGTAGGAGTTGCTGCCTGCAGTGCATATTTCGGGGACAATTCCTACGGCGTAATTTTCACAATGTTCCGGAAGAGGAAGTTGTGTAACATCAAGAGAAGAAGCAAGTGCTGAACGGATGTTGTAGTCACCTGTTATTTCTCCGGAACAGTTAAAGCAAAACCCCCATGTGGAGTTTTTAAATCCTATATAGGTGACATCCTCATTCTCAACGAGAGACCTCTGTCTTACGGAAACGGGACATGCGCTGTAAACGCCGTCAGAGAGTTTATCTGTTCTTGTTGCAAGGTTTGAGTTGATGTAAAGATAAACTGCATTAGGTGAAACTGTATTTTCACCTGCATAATTCTGATTTCTGAAAAGAGTAAGGTGTGAGCCTGTACTCCATGAATAAAGGTAGAAAGGGCCGTTGTAAATAACTTTTTCAGGGTCAAGACCGTATCTGCCTTTTGTTGCCTCGAAAAATTCTTCTCTGCATGGCATTGCTGCTGACTGGGTAAGGGCACTGAGAAAATTTTCATCAGGCTCGTTAAGTTCTATTTTGAGTGTTGCTGAATTTATTGCGGTAACACCTAATTCTTCAGGTGCTTTTTCACCGTTTAGAACTTCACGTGAATTTTTAATTGAATAAAGACGTGCATCTGTTGCGTCATTCATTTCAGGGTTGAAAGCACGTCTGAGTCCGTATACAAAATCTTCTGCAACGACAGTGTAGTTGAAATTTTCTGCACTTTCTTCATCAAGGAGCTTTTTTGCAAATTCACTCATGTACCACTTTGAATTTTCTCTGAGATAAAAAGTGTAAGTCATTCCGTCAGGGCTTATCTGCCAGCTTTTTGCAACACCGGGAATGATTTTACCGTTTTTATCTGTTCTTACAAGACCTTCAAAACAGTTGAAAACAACAATTTCTGAAGCATTATCAGTGGCAATCTGAGGGTCAAAGCTTACAGGGTCGGCATAAATAGGGTAATATAAGTCCTCACCTGTGCCGTCAGAGCATGAGGCAAACAGACAAGTGATAATTGTAAAAACCATAAGTAAAGCAAGGATTTTTTTTGTCATTTGTGTTTTCTCCATGAAAATATTTAAATGCATTCTGCACTCAGAAAATATTATACCAAATATTTTCCTGCCTTTCCATAGTTTTGTAAAATCTTTTTTTATTTTTAAAAATGTATATACTTTTTTTGAAATTTGTGTTATATTATAATGTATTTATATTTATATATAATGGAAATTTGTTTTTCATTAAACCTTTTATACGGGACGGAAAACCCGTCCCATATGGTGTAGCCGTTGGTTGCATCATATAATACCTGTCGCAGACCCACAACATTTCCGTCAGGAAATATTTCATTATAAAAACGAAGGGCGTTTTTGTTACGGAGGTAAACATGCAGGATTACATAATTTTAATAATTCTCGGCGTAAATGTGCTGATTTCAATTGTCCTTCTTATTTTGTGTTTGACTGGTAAAAAGAGAGAACAGGAAAATGAATATCAGCTTGCAGAACTAAGAGAAAGACTTTCGTCCCTTTCTTTTGACAGTAGAAATGTGGCAGAAGAATTACACAGAAACCGTCAGGATATGGCGACATCTCAGAAATTCATGCGTGAAGAAATGGCGTCTTCAATGCAGAAAATGTCAGACGAACTTCTGAAAATGCGAAAAGACACTTACGACTACAATCTGAAAATGAACGAAATGATTTCTCAGTCTCTCGGTCTGATGAGAAAAGAAAATTCTGAGCAGACTTCAAAGCAGAACGAAGTTATCAGAAAATCAATTGAGGATATGCAGAAATCAAATGAACAAAAGCTTGAAAAGATGCGTGAAACGGTTGATGAAAAACTGACACGTACTCTTGCAACAAGACTTGACAGTTCTTTCAAGACAGTTTCGGAACAACTTGAAAATGTTTATAAATCTCTGGGTGAAATGAAAAATCTTTCAGCAGGTGTTACAGACCTTAACCGTGTTCTTACAAACGTTAAGGCGAGAGGTACATGGGCTGAGGTTCAGCTTGAGAGAATACTTGAAGAAACTATCCCCGGAATGTATGACAGGAATGTTTCCACAAAAGCAAATTCGGAGAAAGTTGAATTTGCAGTGAAAATCCCTTCTTCAGATTCAAAGGACGAGCCTATATGGCTTCCTATAGATTCAAAATTTCCTGTCGAGAGTTATATAAGGCTTATGTCTGCTGCAGACAGCGGTGATGCTTCTTTAGTGGCTCAGGCAAGAAAAGCCTTTGAAGTGAGTGTAACTCTCAAGGCAAAGGAAATCACAAAATACATAAATGTTCCTCAGACTACTCCCTTTGCAATTATGTACCTTGCAACAGAGGGACTTTATGCAGAGGTTGCCTCTTCAAAAACGGGACTTATTGAAAAACTCCACAACGATTTCAACATCATGGTGGCAGGACCTTCAACCGTTACGGCACTCCTTAACTCCTTGTCAGTCGGCTTCAGAGCCGTGGCAATAAATGAAAAAGCAGCAGAGGTAAGAAAACTTCTTGCTGCAGCAAGAACTCAGTACGACAAATTCGGACTTCTCCTTGAAAAGGCAAGGAAGAAAGTTGACGAAGCAGGTAAAGTGCTGGGTGATGCTCAGAACAGAAATGACATTATCTCAAGGAAACTGAAAAACGTGGAAATGCTGGACTTTGGCAGTTCCGAGCAAGTCCTCGGTATTGAGTCTTCCTCGGAAGATGATGAAAATTAAAAAAGGTGGTAAGAAAAATGAAAAAAGCCAGAATCAAAATTGTTTCATTAATCATGGCACTGGTAATGATTATGACTGTAGTTCCTTTCTCAGTCTTTGCGTCAGACAGCGACATTCAGGTTGCAACACTCTCTGATATCCATTACTATGCAGACGCTCTCAAGGGCAACAGAACAGAAGACTATCAGGCAACAGTTTCAGGCTCAACAACTACATTTGACCTGACATCAGCTTGTCTTGACACTGCTCTTATTACAATGGCAAAGAAACTCAAGAAAGCAAGCAACCCCATTCTCATTATCCCCGGTGACCTTACATATCAGGGTGAATATCAGTCAAACGTAGAGGTTGCTGCAAAGCTTGAAAAGTGGGAAAAAGAAACAGGCGTTAATGTTCTTGTTATCAACGGTAACCATGATATCAATAATGCAAAGTCATATACTTATGAAAATGATGTAAAAGAAAAACATCCCACAACAACTCCCGAGCAGTTCCGTGAAATTTATAAAAATCTCGGTTATGACATTGCTCACAATACATATACTCCTCCTGAAGGTAAAAAACAGGGCGGCCTTTCTTATTCAGTAAGATTTGGCGGATACAGATTTATTCTTCTTGACACAAACAAGTATTCTGCTGACTGCACAAAAACAGGCACAGACGAACACGATACAGCACAGGCTATCAGCGATGACCTTCTTAAGTGGGCACTTAAAGAATGTGCAGACGCTAAAAAATGCGGTGAAGAAATCATCGGTGTTTCACACTCAAGCCTTGTAGACCATATCGGTTCTTACCAGTCAAAGATGCTTAAGGCTTATATTGTTGAAAATGCAGAAAATGTAGTTACACAGCTCGCGGAAGCAGGTATGCACTTCAATTTCTGCGGACATCAGCATCTTAACGATGTCGCAAGTTATGTAACAGACAGCGGTGAAACAATTTACGAATGTGAAGCACCTCCTGTAGGTACATTCCCCTGCGGTATGTATGTTACAGATTTTGAAGCAGACGGTAAAGGTAAGGTTTCTGCTACATACAATTATTATGATATTGATGATGAAACTCCCGTTGTTCTCTACGGTGTAGAACAGCCAAAACCCTTCAAAAACATTGCATTCGGTAAAGCTTACGGTAATGGTGACGTTACAACTCTTGCAATGAACATCATCAAATATAACCTCGGTTCAATTTTCACAGGTATCGGTGAAGCAGGTGGTATTCTTGAATACCTTGCTCTTGAAGGCATTGACCTTGAAGCAATTCTTACAGATGCTTTTGCAGGTCTTTCAGTAGGTCCTGTTGAAATTTTCACAGCAAAAAATATTATGTTCCTTGCAGACGACCTCTGCGACCAGCTTTATGATACATATCTTACAGACGTTAATGTTCTTTACGATTTAATGGAAAGAGTTATCAACAAAGTAAGAGATATTCAGATTTCAGAAGTTTCATGTACAAAGTTTATTGACACTCTCGGTTTCGGTGATGCATCAAGACCCGGTAATTTTGGTGACCTTGTTCTTTCATTCCTTGCTTACATGTATGGTGGTAACGAAGACTTCTCAGACGATGCATTCATGAAGGATTGCTTCAAGCAGATGTCAGAAGGCACAGTATTTGCAGAAACACTCTTCAATGAGCTTCTTGACATTATTCTCTATGACCTTCTTCTTGATGAACTCCTTGCTAATATGGAACTGAATATCGATTCAGCATTCCCCATCGGCAGAGTAGGTTTCCTTCTCGGTAAAATCGTTGATGCACTTCTTACAGTTATCCTCGGTGGTGACAAATCACTTACAAACATCGTTTCATTTGTATTTGACCTTGGCGTTCTTCCCTGGGATTCACTTGAAGCAACAAAAGACGAGCTTCTTGGTGAATATCTCACAGAAAGCCAGTATCAGGCAATCGGTATTGAGTTTGCAACAGTTATCGGTGCATTTATTGATGACAAAAATCCCAAGCCTCAGGGCGACAGAAATGTAACTTACTCATACAACGGTAAAGTAGAGCCTGAAGTTACAGCAGATAACCTCAGAGCACCTGCAGTTGTTACAGTAACTTACGGTGAAGATTCATCTTCATCTTTCAACATCAGCTGGTATACAAAGGATACAGTAAAGGGTACAGATATTGAACTTATTCCCTACAGCAAAAATCCTGAATTCACAGGCAAACCCACAGTTTCAGCAAACATTGAATGTATCACAGAAGAAGGCGTTATCAGAGAAACTCCTGCAGTTGACTTCGGTCTTATCGGTATTATGCCTTATGAACAGGTTCTTACAAGACATATCGTTAAACTCACAAACCTTGAACCCGGCACAAGATACTGCTACCGTATAGGTGACGCTGAAAGAGGCTGGTGGAGTGAAGCAGGTGTTCTTGAAACTGCTGATAATTCAAGAGAGGTAGAATTCCTCCACGTAACAGATACACAGGCACAGAACGAACGTCAGTTTGATGTATGGGCAAATCTTCTCAGAGTTGCAAGAAAGACAACAGATTTCGACTTCCTCCTTTCAACAGGTGACCAGGTTGATATGGGCTCAAACTTCAAGCT
>JAZRNJ010000067.1:0-3270 GCA_045648125.1 Acutalibacteraceae bacterium | reverse complement strand
GAAATTATGAGATTAGATAAGTATTTAAAAGTTTCAAGAATTATTAAAAGACGTACTGTGGCGAATGAGGTTTGTGATGCAAAGCACGTTACAGTAAATGGTAAAATTGCAAGAGCTTCTTACGAAGTTAAAGAGGGCGACCTTATAGAAATTCAGATGGGTGAAAATCTTACAAAATATAAGGTTATTTCTATTAACGAGTATGCAAAAAAAGATGACGCTGCGGCGATGTATGAAGTGGTAAATTAAAAGTAGTAAATTTAAAAATATATAAATAGATTTTTGGAGGTACACAATGAAACACGCTGATATTATCAAACAGATGACACTTGAAGAAAAAGCAAGTCTTTGTGACGGACTTGATTATTGGCACTCTCAACCTGTTGAGAGAGTTGGTATTAAATCTTTTTCTCTTAATGACGGACCTCACGGTATTCGTAAAAAAGGTAACCCTGAAGAAAATACAGATCTTTTAAAAGGTGTTCCTGCAATTTGTTTCCCGACAGCATCTGCTACTGCTTGCTCTTGGGATACAGACCTCATTTACAAAATGGGTGAAGCACTCGGGGAAGAATGTTTAAAAGAACAGGTATCAGTTCTTTTAGGACCCGGTACAAATATTAAACGTTCACCACTTTGTGGTAGAAACTTTGAGTATTTTTCAGAAGATGGCGTTCTTGCAGGTGAAATGTCTGCAGCATTTGTAAATGGTGTTCAAAGCAAGGGTATAGGTACTTCCTTAAAGCACTACGCTGCAAACAATCAGGAAACTCGCAGAATGACAGTTAATGCAGTTGTTGACGAAAGAACACTTCGCGAAACATATTTGCTTCCTTTTGAAATTGCAGTAAAGAAAGCACAGCCTTGGACTGTTATGAACTCATATAACAGAGTTAACGGTACATACGCTGCTGAAAATAAATGGCTTCTTACAGACGTACTTCGTAAAGACTTCGGTTTTAAAGGTGTTGTTGTTACTGACTGGGGGGCAGAAAACGAGAGAGTTCCGGGACTTATTGCAGGTCAGGAACTTGAAATGCCAACTTCTTCAGGTATAGGTACAAAACTTATTATAGAAGCAGTTCAAAACGGTACTCTTGATGAAGCGATTCTTGATGCCGCTTGCGATAAACTCATTGATATGGCAAAGAAAGCAGAGAGCGTTCTCGGCGATTATACATATGACAGTGATGCACACCACAACCTTGCACGTCAAATTGCAGGTCAATGTATGGTTCTTATGAAGAACGATAACAATGCTCTTCCTGTAAAGAAAGATGCAAAAATTGCACTTATCGGTGAAATGGCACGCACACCTCGTTACCAAGGTGCAGGTTCATCACTTATTAACCCTATTAAACTTGATTCTGCTTATGACACATTAAAAGAAATGGGTGCTGACTTTACATTTGCAGCGGGTTATACTCTTAAAGGTAAAAATAAGAAAGCAAACGAAATGGTTGCAGAAGCAGTAAATAATGCAAAAAATGCTGACGTAGCACTCGTATTTGTAGGTCTTACAGATGATTATGAAACAGAGGGTAATGACAGAAGTCATATAAATCTTCCACCAATTCACAACACACTTGTTGAAGAGGTTCTTAAAGTTAACCCTAACACTATAGTTGTTCTTTCAGGTGGCGCATCTGTTACAATGCCTTGGGCTGACAAAGTTCCTGCAATTCTTAATATGTTCCTTACAGGTCAGGCAGGCGGTAGTGCAGTTTGTGACATTATCTTTGGCGATGTAAACCCAAGCGGTAAACTCGCAGAAACATATCCTATTGCTTTAGAAGATAATTCGAGTTACAATTTCTTCCCGGGTACGTCTGTTTCTGTTGAATACAGAGAGAGCGTTTACGTGGGCTATAAATATTACGATACTGCTAAAAAAGAAGTTGCATTCCCATTCGGTCACGGTCTTTCATACACAACATTTGAATATAGCGACGTTAAAGTTTCAAGTGATAAGATTAAAGATACAGACACAGTTACAGTTTCATTTAAAATTAAAAACACAGGTGCAGTAGATGGTGCAGAAGTTGCCCAGATTTATGTAAATGATGTTGAAAGCACAATTTATCGTCCTGTTAAAGAACTTCGTGCATTTAAAAAGGTATTCTTAAAAGCAGGCGAAGAAACAGAAGTTTCTGTTGAACTCGACAAGCGTGCATTTGCTTATTACAATGTTGAACTTGGTGATTGGCATGTTGAAAGCGGTGACTTCAAAATTCTTGTTGGTGCTTCAAGTAGAGATATTCGTCTTGAAACAACAGTTTTTGTTGAATCAACAGTTGAAGCAAGAGTACCTGATTATAAAGAAACTGCTCCGTCATACTATGGTGCAAACATTATGAATGTTTCTGCTGATGAATTCAAAGCAGTTTATGGCAAAGAATTACCACCATCAGTAAGAGATAAAAATGCTCCGTTTACACTCCTTAATACAATAGAAGACTCAAAAGACGGCAAATGGGGCGGAAGAATTTACAGACTTCTTATAAAACTTCTTGGTGAAGGTACAATGATGTCAGGTATTGCTACTCAACTTCCTATAAAGAACTTCATTTCAATGAGTTTTGGTCTTTTCAGTCCTGAAATGGCAAAAGGTCTTATTCTCATTCTTCACGAAGATAAAATGATGAAAGGTTTAGGTATAATCTTTAAAGGTATTCCAAACCTTATTAAGAATCTTGGTAAGTTGAAGCAGATTTAATTGTTAGAAAATAGGAATTAGAGAAATTATCCTATCATTTTTAGTTTACAAAAACTTTAAATGATAGGATTTTTGCCGTTCAGATAAAAAAATAAACCACTTACTTTAAATTTCACACATAAACAAAAATTTATGTTATAACATAAATGAAAGGAGTTGATGAAATGAAGTTTCAACTGATAATAGATGAAGAAAGCGATGAGCTGATAACTGCAAGAGTTAAAAAACCCAATGAACTGACAGCGAAAATAGAAACACTTGTAAAAGAGTATGCAGGTGAAAGTAAAATAGTAGGCTTTGCGGAAGATGAAACAATTATTTTAGAATTACAGGAAATTGAGTGTGTTACTATTATTGATAATAAAGTGTGGGCAATAACGGAAAACGGAAAATACTTAATAAAAAACCGTCTTTACGAAGTTGAAAAAATCCTTCCTTATTCATTTGTAAAAATAAATAAATCATCGGTTGCAAATATCAGTAAAATCAAAAAATTTATATCAACTTACAGTGGCTCGGTTAATGTTGAATTTAAGTCAGGTTATACCGATTAT
>JAZRNJ010000066.1:0-8358 GCA_045648125.1 Acutalibacteraceae bacterium | reverse complement strand
TTATACGCTCAAAACTAACAGGTGTTCAGCGAATTGATGTTTTTGATGCAAGAACAAGAGGCGAAAATATTGTTGAAAATACTATGAAAAACGATTCTCAACTTCTTGTTAATACAATGCAGTCTGTTTCGGAAGAACATTTTAATGCAAGTGTTAAGACAATTATGCAGGCGAAGAAAATTTACATCCTTGGCGTCAGAAGTGCTGCTTTCCTGGCAGGATTTCTCAGCTATTATTTCAAACTGATTTTCGATAACGTTGTACTTATCAATGTTTCGAGCGACAGTGAACTTTATGAGGAAATTTTCAGAATCAATAAAGATGATGTTTGTATTGCCATTTCAATGCCACGATACTCCGCTCTTACAATTCGTGCAGTACGTTTTATGAAAGACAGAGGAGTTAATGTTATTGCAATTACTGATAACGCCAATGCTCCCATAGCACGTATGTCTGACTATGTTCTTGAGGCAAAGAGCGGTATGGCTTCAATTGTTGACTCTCTCGTTGCACCATTGAGTCTTCTTAATGCACTTATTGCTGCGATTACTCTTGAAAAAGGTGCTGAGCTTCGTGAGAATTATGAGGCTCTTGAAGAAATATGGGATCAATACGAAGTATATGATAAATTTGAGGAGACTTCAGGAAATGAATGATGTTTGTATAATTGGTGGTGGTGCGGCAGGTCTGATGGCTGCCGGTGCTGCTGCAAAAAGAGGTCTTAAAACTGTTATTCTTGAGCGAAATGAAAAAGTCGGACGCAAAGTTATGATAACAGGTAAAGGCAGATGTAATGTTACAAATAACTGCACACTTCTTAATGATCTCATTATGAATATTCCGGTTAACGGACGATTCCTGTTCAGTGCATTTTCTAAATTTATGCCTGCTGACACTATGGATTTTTTTGAAAACATGGGTGTTCCTCTTAAAGTTGAAAGGGGAGACAGAGTTTTTCCTGAAAGTGATAAAGCAGCTGATATTGTCGACGCTTTAAGAAAATTTGCTCTTTCTTCCGGTGCACAAGTCATAACCGGAAGAGCTAAAGAACTGATTGTTGAAGATAATATTATAACCGGGGTCACGACCTATGATGGTGAAATAATCGAGGCGAGAAGTGTAATCATAGCAACAGGTGGTAAATCTTACCCTCTTACAGGTTCTACGGGTGACGGATACATTTTAGCTGAGAAAACCGGGCATACTATTGTTGAGCCGAAACCTTCTCTTGTACCTCTTGATGTACATGAGGGATGGTGCAGTGATGTTATGGGATTATCTTTGAGAAATATAGCTATCAGAATTGAAGATACTGAAAAATATAAGTGTGTTTATAAGGATTTCGGCGAAATGCTGTTTACTCATTTCGGTGTTTCAGGACCTGTGATTCTGAGTGCAAGTTCTCACATGAGAGATATCAAAAAAGGAAAATATGAGCTATATATTGACCTTAAACCTGCACTTGATGATGATAAACTTGATAAACGTATACAGAGAGATTTTCTGGAAAATTCAAACAAAAATTTTATTAATGCTCTTGATTCTCTTTTACCCAAAAAACTTGTGCCTGTTATTGTTAAACTCAGTGGTATTAAGCCATCGCAGAAAGTTAATCAGATTACACGTGAAGAAAGAGGTAATCTCGTATATCTTCTTAAAAACCTTAAACTTACAATTAACGGATTCAGACCTATTGATGAAGCTATTATAACTTCAGGTGGTGTTTCTGTTAAAGATATAAACCCTAAAAATATGATGTCCAAAAAAATTAACAATTTATTCTTTGCAGGCGAAGTAATTGATGTTGATGGGTACACAGGTGGTTTTAATCTGCAAATTGCTTTTTCAACCGGTATGCTTGCAGGGAACAGCGTCTTAGCTGATTAAGAAAGGAAAATATTTTATGAGTTGTGTTAATATTGCAATAGATGGCCCGGCAGGTGCAGGTAAAAGCACGGTTGCAAAAGGTCTTGCAAAAAAGTTAGGTTATATATATGTTGATACAGGTGCTCTTTACAGAGCAATCGGTGTGTTCGCAATGCGTAATGGAGTTGATACAAAAGATGCTGATGGCGTCGGTGCACTTCTTGGAGATATCAAAGTTGAATTAAAATTTATAGACGGTGTTCAGAGAGTTTTTCTTTGTGACGAAGATGTTTCTGAGGCTATCAGAACTCCTGATGCTTCAATGGCTGCTTCAAATGTTTCTGCAATCCCTGTTGTAAGGGCATTTCTTCTTGATTTACAGCGTGATATCGCTAAGAAAAATAATTGTCTTATGGACGGAAGGGATATCGGCACTGTTGTATTGCCTGATGCACAGATTAAAATTTTCATGACGGCTGATGTTGAAGAACGTGCGATGAGAAGATATAAAGAGCTTCAAGAGAAGGGTATTGATGATTCTTATGATCAGGTTCTTAAAGAAATGAAAGAACGTGATTTTCAGGATTCTAATCGTCCGATAGCACCCCTTAAACCTGCTGCTGATTCATTGATCTTTGATTCAACAGGTCATACACTTGAACAGTCAATTGATGAACTTACTGCTTTGATAGGAGAAAAAATATGACAGACCATTTTGATTATTCAAAAATTAAAAACTACAAACTTTATACTTTTGCAGTTCCTATAGCGAAACTTTTAATGTCACTTAAATATAAACTCAGATATGAAGGTAAAGAAAATCTCCCTAAAACGGGAGCATACATAGTTTCTGCCAATCATCTGACATCTTTTGACCCTGTTCTTCTCGCAATGAACAGTGGAAGAGTTATTCATTTTATGGCAAAGTATGAAACTTTTGAGAAGCCTTTTACAAGATTCTTTCTTACTCATTTCAATTCTTTCCCTGTTAAGAGAGGTTCATCTGATAAATCTTCAATTGAATATGCAATTAATCTCATAAAACATGGTGAGGTTATCGGAATTTTTCCTGAGGGCACACGCAATAAAGAGGGTGGAGAACCACAGAAAGCAAAATCAGGTGTAGCTCTTATTGCTAAAGCTACTAACTCTGATGTTGTACCTTGTTCAATTCACATTGGTGAAAAGAAAGGGTTCAGAAGACCTTGTACAGTCAGATACGGAAAACTTATTAAATTTGAAGAACTTGGTTTTACAAGTGAAACCCGTTCAACTTCAGAAATAAGAAATGCGTCAAGAATTATTTTTGACGAAACTGTGTCACTCTGGAGGAAAGGTCTTTGAAAGAGGTAATTCTGGCGAAATCAGCAGGTTTTTGTTTTGGAGTAAACAGGGCAGTTGAATTAGCGTACAAATTGCTTGATGATGGTGTGAAAGTTTCAACACTTGGTCCTATTATTCATAATCAGCAGGTTATTGATGATATGACGTTTAAAGGTGCAGAAATCATAGAAAAGCCGGATGAAGCATCGGAAGGCAGTACAATTATAATCAGAACCCACGGGATACCTTGTACACTTATGGATAAAATTGAAGATTCAGGACTCAAGTTTCTTGATGCAACATGCCCTTTTGTGAAGAAAATTCATAAAATTGTTGCTGAAAATTCATCACAAAACATCCCGGTTCTTATTGCCGGAGATGATGAACATCCTGAGGTTGTCGGCATAAAAAGTTATTCTGAAGGTGAAACATATATTTTTAAAAATAGTGATGAACTTGTTTTATTGCTCGAAAAAAACAAGTTTTTATGTGAAAATAGAATAATAATTGTCGCTCAGACAACTTTTTCTGCAAAAGAGTGGAAAATTTGTAAAAAAAATATTAATTTGCTATGTACAAATGCGAAAATATTTGATACAATATGTTCTGCAACGCATGAAAGACAAAGTGAAGCGGTTACTCTTTCTCTTGAATGCGATGCTATGCTGATTGTCGGAGGACGGCACAGTTCAAATACTCAGAAGTTAAAAAGCACATGTGAAGTGAATTGTCCGACATTTCTTGTTGAGACTGCTGAAGAACTGAAAAGTATTGACTTGTCAGAATTTGATAAGATTGGCATAACTGCAGGGGCCTCGACTCCTGCCTCAATAATAAAGGAGGTACATAATTATGTCCGAAATTGTTAACGAACCGATTGAATTTGAAGCAAAGGTAGATGCCGGTGCTGAACAGGAGGTGACAACTGTCGAGGCTGCGAGAGAAATAACCGATGATATGGATTTCACAGAAGCTCTTGAAGTTTCACTTGCAAATATGAACTCAAATCAGAGAGTTATCGGCACAGTCATGGGCATTACACCCACTGAAATTCAGGTTGATATCGGCAGAAAACACGCAGGTTTCATTCCCATGAGTGAGTACAGTAATGATCCTACAGCTGATGCTTCAAAAGAAGTTAAAATTGGTGATGAATTTGAACTCATTATCATGAAAACAAACGATGCAGAAGGTACTGTAATGCTTTCAAAGAAAAGAGCAGAAGCAGGAAAACTCTGGAACGAATTTGTTAAAGCTACAGAAGCAGAAGATACTGTATTTGAAGGTATCGTGACAGAACTCGTACGCGGTGGTGTTCGTGTTCTTACAAAGGGTGTTAAAGTATTTGTTCCTGCTTCTCTTACAGGTGTACCCAAGGGACAGGCACTTGACGATCTTCTCAGAACAACTGTTAAGTTTAAGGTTATCGAAGTTGATGATAAACGTAAACGTGCAGTAGGTTCAATCCGCACAGTCCTTCGTGAGGAAAGAAAAGAAATCGTTGCTCAGTTCTGGGCACAGCTCGCAGCAGGCCAGGAATACACAGGTACTGTTAAAACACTTACAAACTATGGTGCATTCGTAGAACTTGCAGCAGGTGTTGAAGGTATGGTTCACATTTCTGAACTTTCATGGAAACGCATCAAACATCCTTCAGATGTTGTTAAAGCAGGCGATACAATCAAAGTATTCGTTAAAGAAGCAGATGCAGAGAAGAAGAGAATTTCTCTTGGCTTCAAACGTGCTGAAGATAATCCGTGGGAAATCCTCAGAAGAGATTATCCCGAAGGAACAGTTGTTGATGCTAAGGTTGTTGGCATGACAACATTCGGTGCATTTGCACAGGTTATCCCCGGTATTGATGGTCTCATCCACATTTCTCAGATTGCTAACAAGCATATTGAGAAACCTCAGGATGTTCTCACAGCCGGTGAAACAGTTCAGGCTAAGATTACAGCTATCGACTTCGATAAGAAACGCGTTAGCCTTTCAATCCGTGCTCTTCTTGCTGAAGAAGAAGCAGCTGAAGAAGCTGAAATCATGGAAGAAGTTGCTGAAACAGCAGATGTTGTTGAAGAAGCAGCTGAAGTTGCTACAGACGCTGAATAATTTATAAAAATAAACCGTGGAGTAGTTGATATCAACTGTTCCACGGCTTTTTTATTTTCTGTTCTGTTTTAAAAACTCAATTTCTTTTGCATATCCGTCAATTTCATTCGGAGTCTCAAGCAAGAAGGGGAGATCTCTTAATTTCGGATGATTAATAATATTAATTATTGCATTTTCACCCAAATGACCTTCGCCGATTTTTGCGTGTCTGTCTTTGTGACTTTCATAACCGTGCATACTGTCATTGAGATGAATTGCCTTCAATCTTTCAAGTCCGATAATTTTATCAAAATCTTCAAGCACACTATCAAGGTTATTAACTATATCGTAACCACCATCAAAAATATGGCATGTATCAAGACAAACTCCCAATTTGTTGTTTAACTCAACCTTGTCAATTATTGCTCGTATTTCTTCAAAAGTTCTTCCTACTTCGCTACCTTTACCTGCCATAGTCTCAAGAAGGACAGTGGTTGTCATATCGTCAAATAAAACCGTATTAAGAGTTTCTGCGATAAGTTCAATACCTTTTTCTGCACCTTGCCCTACGTGACTGCCGGGATGGAAATTATAAAGATTATTCGGTGTGTATTCCATTCTTTTTAAATCATCCGCAAAAACTTCGAGAGCAAACTCTCTTGTTCTTTCATTTTCTGAACAAGCATTTAAAGTGTAAGGTGCGTGAGCAAGAATCTGAGCAAAGTTATTTTCTTTTGCAAGACGGTTGAATTCATTAACGTCATTTTCGTCAATTGCTTTGGCTTTACCACCACGTGGGTTTCTTGTAAAAAACTGAAATGTATTTGCACCTATACTCTGAGCTTCTTTAAACATGTGAACATATCCTGCTGAAGCAGAAAGGTGACATCCTATTTTAAACATAATATAACCTCTGTTTCTTATTTGTGACTTTCAAGAAGTCTGTTTTTCTCATCCCACAACATCTGCGAAAGGTCAACATAATAATTGTGTGGATTTTCAAAACGTTTTACTTCGTCCCACAGTGTATCTATCTGTGCAGCACAATAGTCTCTCAACTCTCTTATATCTCTGTTTTTGCCGATAAATTTACCATTTTCGAAAATTTTCTCCTGCAATTTAACAGATGTGAAATTTTCAATAGTCTTACGTTTCCATGTGTGTTCAGGGTCAAAGAGTTCGTAAGGTTTTTCATCGTCAATTGTTTCATCAGCAAGTGTAATAAGATCAGCCATCGCTTTGCCGGTTTCGTTATCATAAAGTCTGTATACGTTTTTAAAACCTGGAGTTGTGATTTTAGCAACATTTTCACTGATTTTAATTTTAGGAATAATATTACCACTATCATCTTCAACTGCTACAAGCTTATAAACACCACCAAAAACGGGTGTAGATGATGCTGTAATTAATCTTTCACCCACACCGAATGAATCTACCTTAGCACCTTGCAGAAGCATGTCACGGATAATATATTCATCGAGTGAATTTGAAGCAACGATTTTACAAT
This sequence comes from Acutalibacteraceae bacterium, assembly GCA_045648125.1. Classification (GTDB taxonomy): domain Bacteria; phylum Bacillota; class Clostridia; order Oscillospirales; family Acutalibacteraceae; genus SIG575. The sequence goes on along the minus strand of JAZRNJ010000066.1, from coordinate 1,574 downwards.
CTTCAAAACCTGCTTCATCAAGAAGCTTTCTTGCTTTTTTTGAAAGGTAAGTTATATCACCACTATCAATTCTAACACCTTTAGGCCTGAAACCACGGGGGAGAACTTCACGCTTAAATGCTTCAATTGCGTTAGGTATGCCTGATTTGATAACATTATATGTGTCAACAAGGAGAGTACAATTATCAGGATATTCACGTGCATAAGCACAGAAAGCATCGAGTTCAGTATCAAACATCTGAATCCAACTATGAGCCATAGTGCCGAGAGCAGGAACGCCGAAAAGAGTATCAGAAATGGTACATGCTGTACCTGCACAGCCACCTATGTATGAGGCTCTTGCGCCGAGAATTGCACCATCAAAACCTTGTGCACGGCGTGAACCGAATTCCATTACAGCTCTTCCGTCAGAAGCCCTGACAATTCTATTTGATTTAGTCGCAATAAGACTTTGGTGGTTAATTGAAAGAAGAATCATCGTCTCTACAAATTGAGCCTGAATAACGGGTCCTTTGACAGTAACAATGGGTTCACCCGGAAAAATCGGAGTACCTTCCCTGATTGCCCATACGTCACATTTGAAATCGAAATTTCTGAGATAATCAAGAAAATCCTCCCCAAAACCTTTTGTTCTGAGATAATTAATGTCATCTTCTGTGAATTTAAGGTTTTTCAGATATTCAACCATCTGTTCAACACCGGCCATAATAGCAAAACCGCCATTATCGGGAACTTTTCTGAAAAACATATCAAAATATGCTGTTCTGTCACCCATATTGTTCTTAAAATAACCGTTTGCCATTGTAAGTTCATAGAAGTCAAATAGCATTGTAAGATTACGTTCATTTTTAATGTTCATCAAAATCAGAGCCTTTCAAAAAAATTTACCGATATTATTATACACTTATTTAAAATAAATTCAACAATTGATAAAAAATTAACGGATATACTATCAGAAAGTATATCCGTTAAATGTTATTTTTCAGCGACCTGAGGAGGATTGTGAATATAGAAAGCAATGTTTATAGCGTGGTCAGCGACTCTTTCAAAGTCAGTAATTGTGTTTATGAATAACATACCTGCTTTTGTGTCGCATTTGCCTTTATTCATACGTTTAATGTGGTTGCTATTTGCTTCGTCATGAAGGTCATCGATATACTCTTCAAGATCAACTGCTTCTTTTGCTTCTTCAATTGTTGCAGACTGGTTTTTGAAAATAGCAATTGATTTATCGAGGAGTTTTTCAATGTGAGCGATCATTACATCAAGTTCCTTGATGGCATCGTCTGAGAGAACTGGATTGTTTTCTTTTCTGTAAACAGTTGCTTCTGCAAGGTTTGTTGCATGGTCACCAATACGTTCGATGTCGGTTACTGCATGGAAAAGACTACTGATATATTCTGAGTCCTGTTCACTGATATCAAGGTTGTTGATTTTAACAAGATAAGGTGTGATACTGTGATTGAGGAAATTGATAACTTCTTCCGTGCTTTCAATCTCATCAAGTTCGGAATCATCGATGTTAATAAATGCTCTTGCTGCTTTTACAAAGTTTTCTTTGGCAAGTTCAGCCA
>JAZRNJ010000065.1:0-3052 GCA_045648125.1 Acutalibacteraceae bacterium | reverse complement strand
TGAGTCTACCACCCCATTTTCCGTCTGCTGCATCTTCAAGAGTGTTGAGGATTGTAAGGGGCTGACTCTTGTCTCTCTGTGAGGGTGGAAGTTCTTTTCCGTAAACGGCAACGAACTCTTCGTCTTTAACATTCATAATGTCAGCTTTGTAGTAACAGGGTGCTGACTCTCTGTAATCAGGAACTTCAGCCTCAACTGTTGATTCAACAAAAATAGTTGTTTCAAGTTTTATGTCACGGCTTGAAGCACCAACAAGAATTCTGAAATCACCACTTTCAACATGCCAATCCTGAAGATTTACATTGTAATAAGCAAATGCACGTTTATCAAGAGTAACCGAAACTTCCTTTTCTTCTCCTGCTTTGAGGAAGACTTTCTTGAAGCCTTTAAGTTCTTTTACAGGACGGTAGATTGTGCTTTCAACGTCACTTACATAAATCTGTGCGATTTCTGCACCATCAACATTACCTGTGTTTTTGATTTTGAATGAAACGGTAACGGTGTCTGTATCCTTGATTTTATCAGCAGAAACTTTCATGTCGCTATATTCAAAAGTTGTGTATGAAAGACCGTGACCGAATGGGAAACGAACTTTTTTGTTTGCTGTATCATAGTATTTATAACCAACAAAAATACCTTCTCTGTATTCAACCGAAACAGATGTACCGGGGAAGTAGTTGTAACTTGAATTATCTTCCAGTGCATAAGGGTATGTTTCTGCAAGTTTACCGCTTGGGTTGACATCACCGAAAAGTACATCGCAGACAGCACTGCCACCTGCCTGACCTGTAAGGAACATATTGAGAATTGCAGGAACATTATCTGCCCATGGCATTTCAATTGCTGCACCGCCTGAAAGAACGACAACGACATTTTTGTTGACTTTGAGAACTTCTTCCACAAGTTTGTTGTGACTTGCAGGAATGTTCAGATGCTTTCTGTCATTACCTTCGGTTTCAAATTCATCAGTAAGTCCGATAAAGAGAAGTGCAACATCTGCATTTTTTGCTGTATCAACAGCTTCTGAAATATAGGCTTCATCACTTTTCTTGTCTTTCTTTTTAACTGAATAACCCTGTGCGAAATCGAACTTAACACCCATGTCTTTCAACGTTGAGTATGCACAGTCAAGGTCAATAGGATTGATAAGAGATGAACCTGCACCCTGATAACGGGGAGTTCTTGCCATTTCACCGATAACTGCAATGTTTGCATCTTTCTTAAGAGGAAGAATGTTGTTGTCATTCTTCATGAGAACCATACACTGAGACGCAATTTCACGTGCGATTTTGTGATGCTCTGCAGGGTTGTATGTAGCGTTTTCTTTGAGGTTTTTCAAACCTTTATCAATAAGTGTGAGAATTCTTTCACAAGCAGTATCAAGAACTTTTTCGTCAAGAGTTCCGTTTTTAACTGCTTCCACAATAAGACGTGTACCTTCACCTGAAGAAGTGGGCATTTCAATTTCCTGTCCTGCAATGAGACCGGGAACACGTTCATTTTCTGCACCCCAGTCGGTGATAACAAGGTTTTCATAACCCCAATCATCACGCAGAACATCTGTAAGGAGCCATTTGTTTTCAGCACCGTAAAATCCATTAACACGGTTGTAACAGCACATTACTGTCCAGGGCTGTGCTTTTTTAACTGCGATTTCAAAGGGAAGAAGGTATGTTTCACGAAGAGTTCTTTCGTCAACAACTGTGTTGATTGTCATTCTGCGTGATTCCTGGTTGTTGGCAGCAAAATGCTTGAGAGATGTGCCGATTCCTTTTGACTAAACACCGTTTATAAATGCTGCAGACATTTCTCCTGCAAGTACACCGTCTTCTGAAAAATATTCGAAGTTTCTGCCACAGAGAGGTGAACGCTTTATGTTTGTTCCGGGTCCAAGAAGAACTGAAACCTGCTCTTTAAGGCATTCGTCACCAAGAGCCTGACCCATTCTGTAAATAAGGTCTGTGTCCCATGAACAAGCAGTTGCAGATGCTGTGGGGAAGCATATTGCCGGAACACCTTTGAGAAGGTCTTTGCTTTCTTCGGGGTTTCCTTTTTTACGGATTCCGTGAGGGCCGTCATTGAATGCGATTGATTTAAGGCCTAATCTTTCTATGGGTTGACTGTGCCAATAGTCAAGGCCGTCACAAAGACTTGCTTTTTCTTCAAGAGTCATCTTTTTAAGAAGTTCAAGACATTTATTTTCTGCCATTTATGTCACCGTTCTTTCCTGTTTTTTCTTCATTGATATGATAACAGTTATTTCGCAAAAAGTCAATTAAATATCCTTGACAGAGGCAAAAAGAGATGATATAATTCATGTATATTGAAAATCGTTGACGGAGAAGGCTGTTTTCGATTACTTTTTTTCAGAGAGCGTCTGACATTGGCTGAAATCGGATGTAAAAAAGTGAGAGCAGTTACCACTCCTGAGAGTCACTGAAAGCATAGATTAAGGTGAACGTAAAACTTGCGTTAAAAGTTATTTGAGTGGTCACATTTTTGTGGCAATACGGGTGGAACCGTGGGCGAATTATGCTCATCCCTATTTTTCTGGGGATGGGCTTTTTTATTTTATAAATTATTTAAGGAGAGATATATATGATTAAGGTAAAACTCAGAGATGACATACGTGAGTTTGAAGCAGGCATCAGTGCAATGGATGTTGCGAAATCAATTGGTGCAGGTCTTTATAAAGCAGTGTGCGTATGTAAAATTAACGGTGAAGTAAAGGATTTAAGAGAAACTCTCAATGAAGATTGCGAACCTGAATTTGTAACTTTCGATGATGAAGAAGGCAAAAAAGCTTTCCGTCACACAGCATCACATATTCTTGCTCAGGCTGTAATACGCCTCTATCCCAAAACAAAACTTACAATCGGACCGTCAGTTGAAAACGGCTTCTATTATGACTTTGACAGCGACATTTCTTTCAATCCTGAAATTCTCGAAAAAATCGAAGCAGAGATGAAGAAAATCGTAAAAGAAGAACCTCCCCTTCAAAAATTTGAACTTGCTCCGGAAGATGCAATCAAACTTATGGAAGAAGCAGGAG
>JAZRNJ010000064.1:0-5942 GCA_045648125.1 Acutalibacteraceae bacterium | reverse complement strand
GTATTGTGCTTTCAATTGTTGTAACAGGACTTTCACTCGTACCGCCGAAAGTTACTCAGCTTATGGTGGACGATATTATCCCCAACAAAGATGCATCGGGACTCATAAAAATCATCCTTTTCCTTCTCGGAGTTTACGTTGTGCAGTACCTTGTTTCATTCATCCGCACATACTACCTGAGAGTTGCAGGCGACAAAATCATCATCGACCTGAAAAAGGATATTTACGCAAAGGCTCAGTATCTGCCTCTCAGCTATTACGACAAAACCTCAACAGGTTCTGTTATCAACCGAGTCAACTCTGACTCAGTTATTCTCCAGAACTTCATCATGAGAATTTCTCAGGAAGGTATTACTCAGGGCTTCCTTCTCGTGGGTATTGCAGTTATAATGCTGATTATGAACTGGAAGCTTACTCTTCTCTCACTTCTCCCCGTTCCTCTTGTAGTTCTCGGCGGCAGAATGTTCGGTAAGAAAATCGGTCCCCGTTATCGCAGACTGTGGATAAGAAGTTCTCACATTTCAACACTTCTTGCTGATACAATTCCCGGTGTAAGAGTTATTAAATCTTTCACTAACGAAGATTCAATCATCGGAAAATTCAAGGCATACTGTGATGATTGGTACAAGGAAGACAAAAAAGCAAGTGTTATTGCTTCAGTTTTCCCAAACGTTATGACTTTCCTTATTACATGCGGTTCAGTTATTATCTGGCTCGTTGGCGGCAAATGGATTATTGACCCTGAAAACAATGAAATTTCAATTGGTCTTCTTGTTTCATTCATTTCTTACACAAGCATGTTCTATGCACCTGTAAGTTTCTTTGCAAACATCAGCGACTCTTACCAGAACGCTCTTGCTTCTGCAGAAAAGATTTTTGATATTATTGATGCAGAACCTGAACACGATTTCGCAAAAGGTTCTGAGCTTGAAAGAATGGACGGTAAAATTGAATTCAAAAACGTTAACTTCGCTTTTGACCGTTCAAAGAAGGTTGTTGACAACGTAAGTTTCACCATTAATCCCGGTGATATTGTGGGTATTGTTGGTACAACAGGTTCAGGTAAATCAACACTCATAAACCTTCTCATGCGTTTCTATGACGACTATGAGGGCGAAATTCTTATTGACGATGTTAACATCAAAGACATCGACATGAAGTATTACAGAAATCAGATAGGCTATGTTCAACAGGAACCTCTTATGTTCAAAGATACCGTTTTCAACAACATTGCTTACGGTACTCCTAACGCTCACGTTGAGCAGGTTATCTACGCTGCAGACGTTGCAAATGCTCACGGCTTTATTTCACGTCTTCCCGATTCTTACGACACATATCTTGGTGAAAGAGGTATCGGTCTTTCAGGCGGTGAAAAACAGCGTCTTTCAATTGCACGAGCAGTTATGAAAAACCCAAGTATTCTTATCTTCGACGAAGCAACTGCTGCAGTTGACTCTGAAACCGAAGAACTTATCCAACAGGCTATTGAACGTCTTATCCGTGGCAGAACTACTCTTATGATTGCTCACCGTCTTTCAACTCTGAGAAAAGCAAACAGAATTCTCGTTGTTGATAAGGGCAGAATTATCGAAAATGGTTCTCATGATGAACTTATGGCTCTCAAAGGCAAATATTACAAGCTTATTCAGATTCAGTCAATGTCTCAGAAAATCAGGGAACAGAAAGAATCTGAAAACTTTGAATGATATTGAAAGGGAGTGTAAAGTATGTTAAAATATATTGAAGGCCCTGAAGTTAAACTTACGGTCAATGATAAAATTTTTATTGACGCTGAATTTTACGGCTCAGATGAAAAGTTATGTGGACTTGAACCTCACAGACTTTTTCCTATAAGCGGTCTTAACAAATACATTTCCCTGCTTGACAGCGAAGGTAACGAAGTTGCTATCATCAGAAACATCGACAATCTCCTTCCTGAAAGCAAAGCCGCTTTGCAGAGTGCTCTTGATGAATATTACATGATTCCCAAAATCACAAAATTCATCAAGCGTTATGAAAAATTCAGCATCTGGATGTGGACAGTTGAAACTGACAGAGGTGTTTACACATTCGAAGTCAGAAACAGTCTTACAGCAATCAAAACCCTTTATGACGGCAGAATTCTTATTAAGGACGGCAGTGACAACAGATATGAAATCCCCGACCTTTATAAGCTTGACAAACGAAGCATAAAAATGATGCTTCCCGACATTTAATTTAAAGGAGAAGAACGATGAAACTTATTCTTGCAATTGTAAACAATGACGACAGTGCAGTCGTATCATCAGCACTTACAAAAGAAAAATTCACAGTTACAAAACTTTCAACAACAGGCGGTTTCCTTATGGTCGGCAACACAACACTTCTCATCGGTTCAGAGGACAAGGATGTTGAAAGAGCAAAAGGCATCATTTCTAAATATTCTCAGACACGCACACATACTGCTGCTTCAACTGCAACATTCGGCACTAACATGAGCGAACTTGACAAAGCAAAAGAAGTAAGCGTTGGCGGTGCAACTGTTTTCGTTCTCAGCGTTGACAGCATGGACAAATATTAATATGCTTGAATTTATAAACGAAGAAACGGTCTGGCTCAAATTGCAGAATGAGTCCGGGCCGATTCTGCTTTACGGAATGGGAAACGGCGCTGATATGATAATTGAGAAACTTCGTGGATTCGGAATTGAGTATGACGATGTTTTTGCAAGTGACGAGTTTGTAAGAGGTCATTCTTTTCATGGCAAGAAAGTTCTCAAATATTCTGAAGCCGAAGAAAAATACGGCAAATTTACTGCACTCATGACATTTGCCGTTAAAGATGATGCCACCATTGAAAAAGTGTGGCAGATGTCAAGAAAACATAATTTCTACTCACTTACCGTACCCGTTGCGGGTGACGGGCTTTTCACAAGAGAATTTGTGAAAGAAAATGAAGAGAAGTTTGACCGTGTTTATTCCATGCTTGCTGATGAAAAATCTAAAGAAACTTTCATTAATCTTATCAACTTCAAAATCAGCGGAAAACTTGACTATCTTCTCCCCTGTTTCAGCGAAAAGAGTGAAGTTTACACCGATATTTTAAAACTTGGTGAAAAAGAAACTATTGCCGATTTAGGTGCATATAACGGTGACACAGTTGAAGAATTTCTGAATTTCACAAACGGTAAAGCCGAGAAAATTTTCGCACTTGAACCTGACAGAAAAAACTTTGCAAAACTTGAAAGAAACACTTCTCACCTGCCTTTTGTTGAAGCAAGAAACTGTGCCGCATACAAAGAAAACACTTTTCTTAATTTCAAAAAATCTGCAGGCAGACAGTCAAAAATTTCTGAAGATGGCGAAAAAATTCAGGCTATCACAGTTGACAGCCTGACTGATGAAAAAATCACACTTCTGAAAATGGATATCGAGGGTAGTGAGCTTGACGCAATAAAAGGTGCTGAAAACACAATAAAAATTCACAAACCGAAACTTTATATCTGTGCATATCACAGAAATGAGGATATGTTTTCAATTCCTCTTGCAATAAGCGAAATAAGACCTGATTATAAATTCTATTTCAGACAACACAAATATATCCCCGCATGGGAAAGTAATTTCTATGGAGTATAAACACCAAAATATACCATATTGAAAAACAGCCTGAAATCTCAGTTGATTTCAGGCTGTAATTTTTTATTTTCTCTTAGGGCAGACTTTCATACATATTCCGCAAACAGCACCTCTGCCGATATGTTTGAAAGCTTTTTTCATGTATTCACTGCATTTTTCGGGGTCAATAATTTCTTCTCTGGGTGTTCCCTCTGTGTAAACTTTACCTGTCAAAGCTTTTGCAGGACAGGAATCCACACATCTTGTACAATCACCGCAAAGGTTTTCCTTTATTTCTTCTCCCACTTCTTCAAAAGGACAGTTTGTAAGGAGAGTTCCGAGTCTCACAGCAGGTCCGAAATCTTTATGAATAAACATATTGCTTTTGCCGATTGTACCAAGTCCTGAGAGACATGCAATCATTCTTGAAGAAACAAGTCCTTTATAATTCCAGCCGTCTTTATTAATACTCTGAGATGCACCTACAGGAATATAGCGATAACCCTCATTCTGCAAATACATTCCGGCCTGAAGAATTGCTCTGTCAAGAAATGCATTAACCGTTCTGTAATGGTGAAAATATGTATGAGTAGGTTCATTTTCAATTTCATCAACAACTGCTTCAGACAGTCGCACCACGAAACTGACGGCATAATTCATACCGTTTACAGGTTCTTTCAGTTTGGCAAATCCTACATCACTTACACCAAGTGACATAATATAATTTTTAAAATTTTTTTGAAAATCCATTTTTACACCCTATAAATTACACTTATATCTTTCTCAGTTTTTCAAAAAATATTTCTGAGGTGAGAAAGATGAGCGAAGAAGAATATTTAAAAGCACGTATCAGCGACCTTGAAAAAGTCGTCAGAAAAGTCTTTATATCCGAAAAACACCGAAGAAACCAACTTGTGGCTCTTCGGTATTATAAAAATCAGCTTGAAAGACTTCAGAGTTATTCTGACATATAATCGTTGCCCACATGAACAAGAATTTCAGTTTTCTGTGTTCCGATTTTTTCAAAATGATAATCGTACTCTGTACCTTCTGCTCTGAAAGCAGATACATAAAGAGTAAGTTCATTTACGCCGTAATCAAGATACTGCGAAAGACGGATATTTGTAATATATCTGCCGGGCACAACACCTAATGAACGATAAACAACAACTCCATCGCTGTTAACGAGAGAGCAGAGCAGAATTTCCTCACTCATTGAGGGATTAGAAAATGCAATTGGTAAAAGTGAATCAGGCTCAGCGATGCTGATTTCTGTATTTGCATAGAAAGCAAATTTACCTTTATTTCCTTTAACCTTCATATTTCTTATAAGTTCTGCCTGTTGTTCATCTGAAATAGCAATGGTTGAAACTTCATTATCAGCAAAACTTCTGCCACTGTAAATTGAGGGATAATATGCTTTGTCACTGCTGAAATTAAGAACTGAAATAACAGAAATGAGTGCTGCAAGAACAACCACAGCAGCTACTGCTATGATAATCTGCTTTTTGGTAACTTTCTTAAAATCAACCTGAGGGACTTTTATTTCAATTTTTTTCTTTTCTTTTTTTGCTTTCTTTGCAGTCTTTTTCTTCTCTTTTACTTCAGACTTTTCCTCAACTTTTTCTGTAACAGGTTCTTCTTTGACTTCTTCTGTAACTTCTTCAATTACAATACCTGATTTTTTATCTGAATCTGTTTCGGGTTCAATTTCTTCAGCAAGTTCTTCATTAACTGAAGTCGGAATTTTGTTCTTTTCTTCATCTGATTCTGCAGGAACTTCATTAGTTTCCTCTGTTTCTTCAGCAACATCTTCAGCAACTTCTTCAGCAACTTCTTCAACAGGTTCTTCGCTTGTTTCTGCTTCTGTTTCCACGACCTCTTCAACAGTTTCTTCTGCAGGTTCTTCCGTTATTTCTACAACAGGTTCTTCTGCAGTTTCTGTAGGTTCTTCTGCAGTTTCCGTAGTTTCTTCTGCTGTTTCGGTAACTTCTTCTACAGTTTCAGAACTTTCTTCCTTTTCAGGTTCTTTTGTCGGTTCTTCAAGAGAAACTTCTACAACTTTGATTGCAGGTTCTTCTTTCACCTCAGGCTGAACAGACTTTTCTTCCTTGATTTCAGGAGAAGTTTTTTCTTTTTTAGTTTTTTCCTTTTTAGGCTTTTCTGCTTTTACTTTTTCTGTTTTCTTGGAAGATTTTTCAGCGATTTTGGCTTCCTTTGCCTTATTTTTAAGAGCGAGTTTTTCTTCTTTCTGACGAAGTTTTTCTTCAGCCTTTTTCTTTTTGGCAAGGAGTTTTTCGTTCTTCTTTAACTGTTTTTCCTTGAGTTTTGCTTTCTTTTTATCTTTTA
>JAZRNJ010000063.1:0-12743 GCA_045648125.1 Acutalibacteraceae bacterium | reverse complement strand
TTTCATATAGTCTCGCTACCCTCTTCCAGTTACGAAAAACTGCGGGTGTTGGACGCACCAACTTTGGGAACCCGAGGTATGCGGCTTAAGTATTATAACACTATAGCACAAGCTTGTCAATAGTTTTTACTTATTTTTTCTGTTTTCTGCAGCAGTTACTGTGTTTTTCATAAGCACTGCAATTGTCATCGGTCCTACGCCACCGGGCACGGGAGTAATGAAGGATGCTTTATCTTTCACGTTTTCAAAATCAACGTCACCACAGAGTTTTCCGTTTTCAAGACGGTTGATTGCAACATCAATTACAACTGCATTTTCTTTCACCATATCTTCTGTAATAAGACCGGGTTTACCTACTGCACTTACAAGGATATCTGCCTGACGGGTAAACGATGCAAGGTCTTTTGTTCTTGAATGACATACTGTGACAGTTGCGTTTTCTTTGAGAAGAAGCATTGTCATAGGTTTGCCTACAATATTACTTCTGCCTACAACCACACAGTTTTTACCTGCAACATCAATTTCATATTCTTTCAGCATTTCCATAACACCTGCAGGAGTACATGGAAGGAAGGTGTAGTCACCTATCATAATGTGACCTACATTCTCAGGATGGAAAGCATCAACATCCTTTTCAGGTGAAATTGAATTGATAACATTCTTTTCACAGATGTGAGAAGGAAGAGGAAGCTGACAAAGAATACCGTCAACATTTTCATTTTTATTCAGTTCATCAATAATTTTCAGAAGCTCTTCTTCCGTTGTTTCCTCAGGCAGAGCGTATTCCAGAGATTCAATTCCCAATTCTGCGCATGATTTTTTCTTGTTATTAACATAAACCTTTGATGCAGGATTTTCGCCTACAATAATAACAGCAAGACAAGGATTAATTCCTGTTGTTTTAAGAATTTCCACCTTTTCTTTCATCTGATTTTTAAGTTTCAGAGATAACTCTTTTCCGTCAATTATCACTGCCATCGTTTTCAATCCTTTCACTTTTAGGAATTCTTGAACCCTCAGGGAAGAAATCAACACCTTCAATGGGTTTCGGATTTTTAATATACTTTACAAGCAACACAACAAGAAGAACAAGGAATACAACTACAACTACTGCTGAAAGAAGCTGTGAAACGCGAAGCGTTGTGTCACCGATATAAAGGCTATCTGTTCTCAGTCCTTCAAAAATTGTTCTGCCGATACCATACCAGATGCCGTAGCAAAGGAAAACCTGACCACTGAACTTTCTGCACTTTTTCATTATAATATAGAGAAGACCAAAACCGATAAGACACCAGAGAGATTCATAAAGGAATGTTGGATGAACATAACCTGTCGGGTCCATTTCAATTCCTTTTTCTGCAAAGGTTTCCATGTTTGAGAATATGTAGTCCATTGTTTTACCGCTTTTCATACCCCAGGGCAAATCAGTATTTGTACCGAATGCTTCCTGATTCATGAAGTTACCCCATCTTCCGATACCTTGTCCGATAAGAAGACTCATTCCTGCCAGATCGAGAAGATTGTAAAAATTTAGTTTATTGACCTTACATGTGATATATGCTGCAAGAAGTCCACCGATGATACCGCCGTAAATAGCAAGACCACCGCGCCATATCTGAAAAATTTCGTTCAAGTGGTTTGAATAATACCCCCATTCAAAAGCCACATAATAAAGTCTTGCGCCTAAAATACCGCCCACTGTTCCGTAAATAAGAACATCAAGCATTTTGTCAATACTCATTCTCCATTTATAAGCCTGTCTTCCGCCAAAAAGTACAGCAAGAAGAAATCCGAAAGCAATAATTGCTCCGTACCATTTGATTGTCATTTCTCCGAAGAAAGGAATATCAAACTGAGCAAGAACAGAGGGAATGGAAAACCCTCTTTCAATGCCCTTGAAATAAACAACTGTATAATCGTTCATACTAAATACCCCTTTACGCAGGAAGAATTACTGACAAAGCAGAATATTTTTCTTCCAGAATTTTTGAGAGAAACTCATTTGCTTCACTACATGTAAGAATTTTCAGAGTTTCAAATTCATCAAAAAGACCTTCGTTCATGAAATCGGCAGCAATAAGATTATTTGCAAGTTCATCAACATCATTGTAGGACATGATTTCTCTGCCGTAAAGTTTCTTTCTTGCTCTTTCAAAATCTTCTTCACCGATACCCGCTTCTTTGATTTCTTTTACTTTATCTTTGATAATCTCACTTGTCTTTTTCGGGTCTTTCGATTCTCCTGAGAAAATCATCGCACTGTAGCCGTAACCTGTGAAATATTCGGTTGAGAAAGTGGGATTGATAAGTTCCTTTTCAATCAAATCCTTATAAAGGTCAGAGGTATTACCTGCAATTGCTTCAAGAATAATATTACCAAGAAGTTCTTCTTTCAGTGTTCTTTCAGGAGTAGCCCATGTTTCTTTGAAGCCGAGAGAGAAAATAGGACATGCAACAGAAAGTTTTTCCTCCACATAATCTGTTACAACTTCTTTTTCTTCTTCAATAAACTTTCTGTCAATGGAGAAAGTTTCGTCTTTTGTGAGAAGTCTGTCTGCCGATTCAATAACCTCTTCAACCGTTACATTACCTGCAACTGCAAGAGCCATATTTCCGAGATTATAAAAATCCTCATAGCATTTGTAAAGAAGGTCTGCCGAAATTTCTGCAATTGACGCCTCTGTACCTGCTATGTCAATTCTGACAGGATGATTTTTGTACATAGCACAAAGAAGGTTGAAAAGCACTCTCCAGTCAGGCACATCACGGTACATTCTGATTTCCTGTCCGATAATTCCCTGTTCTTTTTCAACAGTTTTCTGTGTGAAATAAGGATGTCTTACAAAATCAAGGAGAATGTCAAGATTTTCTTTGAAGTTACCTGAACATGAAAAAAGATAGCAGGTTTTGTCGAAAGATGTGTAAGCATTTGCAGATGCACCTGTTTTTGCAAATCTTTCAAAAGCATCAAGTTCTTCACTTTCAAAAAGTTTGTGTTCAAGAAAATGTGCAATTCCCTCAGGAACTTCCGTAAATTCTTCTTCACCGGGTTTTCTGAAAACTGTATCAATAGAACCGTATTTTGTTCCGAAAACAGCATAGGTTGTAGAATAGTTTTCCTTCGGAAAAACATAAATTGTAAGACCTGATGTGTGATTTATTTTATAATATTTTTCGTCTAAAAGTTCATTTCTTATTTCTTTTATTTCCATCGCTTATTCCTCCGAAGCAGTACCGTCACCTGACAGCATATAAATAGTATCGAGAGTTACTTTTTCTGCAGCCTTTTTAATTTCATCTGCAGTTACAAGGTTTATTTTTTCTGCATATTCCTGCGGAAGAATAATCTCTTCTTCAAGCACACGTGCACCAATCCATGCATCAATGCTTTCAGGAGTATCACCCACAGAAAGGAATGCATCGGTAAGTCCCTTTTTGGAATTTTCAATTTCCTCAGAAGTGAAGTTACCATTTTTCATATTATCAAGTTCAGCAAGAATTGCATCAGTTGCTTTCTTCTCGTTTTCGTCTTCAATGCCACTCTGAACAAGGATAATTCCCTTATCTTTTGAAAAACGTGCAGAGCAATAATAGCAAAGGCTCATTTTTTCACGGACATTCATGAAAAGTTTTGAATAAGGTCCTCCACCGAACATATCGGTCATGACTCTTACCGGGAAAAAGTTTTCATTTTCACTTTCAAGACCTGTTCTCAGACCCATTACAAGTTTGCCCTGTTTTACTGCAAGTTTTTCATCAACTTTCTTAACTTCATCTGCAGATGCTTTGAATTCAGTTTCAATTTTCAACACATTACTTCTGTCAATAGATGCAAACTTTTCTTTGAGAAGGTCTTTCACGCTTTCATCCGTTTCACCAACAAAGTTAAACTGAATAACTGCGTTTTCAAGGTATGATTTCCAAGCTTTAAGGAGTCGTTCATTGGTTACATTTTTAATTTCTTCCTTGTCACCGAATCTGCCTTTACCGTAAGCACTGCCCCTGAACATTTCTTCAATAAGTCTGTCCTTGGCATAAACTCTCTTTTCGCTGAATTCACCTTCTATTTTTTCTATCAGAAGTCTCTTTTCAAGTTCAATATCCTCTTCGCAGAAGTTTCCGTTTTCAAGTTTCGGGTCAAAAAGAACATCAAGAAGAAGTTCGGTACAATTCTTTGAAATCCCCTCATCGGAAAGCGCAAATCTGTCACTTACCGAAACTATTCTGAAACATATATCCTGACTGTCTCCGTTTTTTGAAATTCCGCATGCAAGAGATGCACCGTAAAGTTCAGCAAGACGTCTGTTAAGATATGTCATTGAGGGATATTTTGCACATCTTCTTCTGAGCATGTAGCAAAGAAGTGAGTTTGCTTCCATATCACTTTCAAGAGGCAGAATAATATGCACACTCATAATATTCGTCTTGAATCTGTCAGAATTCACAAAACACGCTCTTACACCATTTGCTATATCAACTTTTTCAATATTTTCAATCATTGAGACACCCTCGTTTCAATTAAAAATTCTAAATTTTATTATACCACACATATATATAATTTTTCTACTGTTTTAATAATTTATTTTTATACTTTTATTGACATTTATCTTCTTTTACAGTATAATCATGCTTGTAATTCGTAAATGGTGGAGTCTGTCATAAAACGTAACAGCGTTTTATTTTATGAATTAACTAAGGGATACCTTTGTTTTTCAGAACTCCGCCAAGGAGTTCTTTTTTATTGTGTATATTTTAAGGAGATGACAAAATGAGTCCGATTACCATCACTGCACTTGCAATATTCGCACTTACTTATGTGCTTATGTTGGCATTTCAGAAAATCCGCCCCTATGTAACAGTAGGCTCTGCAATAGTATTTATTGCTCTTGGCATTATGGCTGCTGTTAACCCTGCAATTTTCGGAGAGGGATTCTTCGCTCTCAGTTCAGGTGGAAGTTACAGTTACGGCATTTCACAGGCTCTCAGTGAAATTGACTGGAACGTTATTATGATGATTGCAGGTACAATGGGTACTGTTTACCTTTTCATTGAATCAAAAATGCCTCAGCTTATGTCTGATGTGCTTATTTCTAAAATGCCTAACGTAAAATGGGTTGTTATTGCACTTTCACTTTTCGCAGGTATTGTTTCTGCATTCGTTGACAATGTTGCAACTGTTCTTATGATTGCTCCCGTTGCTCTTGCTTTCTGCAAAAAGCTGAACATCTCCCCTGTTCCGTCAATTATATGCATTGCAGTTTCTTCAATCCTTCAGGGTGCTGCAACACTTGTAGGTGATACAACATCAATTCTCCTTGCTAAACAGGCTGGTCTTGACTTCTCAGATTTCTTTGTACATGACGGACACGTTGGTATGTTCTGGGTTGTACAGGCAGGTGCAATTGTCAGCGCACTTATTATCTGGTTCATGTTCAGAAAAGAAAATTCAAAAGTTGAATTTGAAGGCAGAACAAAAGTTGAAGATAAGTTCCCCACAATCCTTCTTGTGGGAACAGTTCTTGCACTTATTGCCGTTTCTTTCATTCCTTACAAAGACACTGCTCTCCCCGGTCAGTTCTACAAACCTGATATCACAAACGGCGTTATCTGCATTGCCTTCTTCCTTGTAGGTATTATCAGAGAACTCATTTTCAAGAAAAACACAGACATTGTAAAGAACGCTTTCAAGGAAATTGACTATTACACAATTGTTCTTCTTACAGGTCTTTTTGTTGTAATCGGCGGTATCAAAAACGCAGGTGTTATTGACGTTATAGGTGACGCCATTGCTTCTCTCGGTTCAGGTTCAGTATTTGTTGTTTACACAATTATTGTATGGATGAGCGTTCTGCTTTCTGCATTTATCGACAATATTCCTTACACCGCAACAATGCTTTCAATTGTTCCTGTTATTGCAAGTGAAGTCGGCATAGACCCCACACTTCTTTACTACGGTCTCCTCTGCGGTGCAACACTTGGCGGAAACCTCACCCCCATTGGTGCCAGTGCAAATATCACCGGTATCGGCATTCTCCGTAAAGAAGGTTATGAAGTTAAATCAACAACCTTCATGAAATACGGTATCCCCTTTACTCTGGCAGCAGTTGTAACAGGATACATAATGCTCTGGTTTATCTGGATGTAAAAAATTTAAAGAGAGTTAGGTTTTTGAAACTTAACTCTCTTTTTTATTGCATGTGTTTTCTCTTTATGATATACTATTTTTAATTGTGGGGTGAAAGACATGTTTGTAAAAGACAAATTATTTTATAAGTCTCTTTTTTCGATGACACTTACAATTGCACTTCAGAACGTAATTGTTTTCGGAGTAAACCTGGCGGACAGTATTATGCTGGGCAGATTTTCCGAAGAAGCTTTGGCAGGCGTTGCACTTGTAAATCAGATTCAGTTTCTGCTTCAGATGATAGTCATCGGTGTAGGGGCCGGTACTCTTATTTTTTCCTCACGTGCATGGGGAAGCAAAGATATTGATACTGTAAAGAAAATTGCAAATATTGCCATGAAAACAGCATTACTTTTATCTTTTGTGATTTTTATTCCCGTTTTCTTTTTCCCTGACGGTGTTCTTTCACTTTTATCAAATGAAAAAGCAGTTGTGGCAGAAGGAGTAAAATATCTGAAAATCATCTGCTTTACATACCCTGTTTTCGCTGCAACAAACACTTTACTTTCTACTCTCAGAAGTGTTGAAACTGTAAAAATCGGTTTCTATGTTTCACTTTCAACGCTTATTATAAACATCTGCTTAAACTATCTTCTCATTTTCGGAAACATGGGCTTTCCTCGTCTCGGTGCAGAAGGTGCAGCAATAGCCACTACCATATCAAGAATTATTGAACTTATTATTGTAATACTTTATATAAAACTCAAAGATAAAAAAATAAAACTCAGACTTTCCGATTACGGGAAGATGGACAAAGAACTTCTCTCTGCTTACCTTAAAAAAGGAACTCCCGTTTTATGTTCAAACACAATGTGGGGTCTTGCCATGGCAATACAGACAGCAATCCTCGGCCATCTGGGACAAACCTCCATAACTGCAGGCAGTATTGCATCAACTGTTTTTCAGATTTTCTCTGTGGTGGTTTACGGCTGTGCCAATGCATCAGGAGTTCTTGTAAGCAAAATGATTGGTGAGGGCAAAGGAAAAAGTTGCAAACCTTACGTAAAAACTCTTCAGGTAATTTACGTTTCAATAGGAATTGCAACTTCACTGTTTCTTTTCTCTATGAAAGATCTGATTATATCTTTTTATGATGTTTCACCTGAGGCAAAAGAACTCACCACAAGATTTCTGTTTATTTTATGTGTTACGGTTATCGGCACATCCTATCAGATGTCTTGTCTTACCGGCATTGTCGTTTCAGGTGGAGATACCACATTCATCATGAAAAATGATTTCATTTTTATGTGGCTGATAGTCCTTCCCATGGCAGCAATTTTTGCCTTTGTTTTAAAACTTCCTCCCGAATTTGTTTTTATTGCTCTCAAATCAGACCAGATACTGAAATGTCCCGTAGCATTCATAAAAACAAACCGTTACACATGGCTGAAAAAGCTTTAATAAAGTTCAACTTCTCCGCTGTGAATAACTTTTTCTTCGTCTCCGTCAACAACGACAAGTCCTCCGTCAGGAGATAAATCGGTGGCGAAGAATTCTCTGTTTTCACTTTTTACAAAAACTTTTTTACCGAGAAGTTTTGAGCGTTTCTTAAGTTTCTCAACAATTTCTTTTTCAGTATATTTTTTATCAAGGAAAATTTCATTTAAATTATTCACAATTTTTTCTGTAAGGATTTTTTTATCAAAAACTTTTCCCGTTTCAATTTTAAGAGACGTTGCAATATCTTTTATTTCTTCGGAAAAATCCTTTTTCTCATTCGAAACATTAACACCGATTCCAACAAGAGCAAATTTTATTTTACCTCCTTCGGTTATAAGTTTTGTAAGAATTCCGCAGACTTTTTTATCAGACAGAATTATATCATTGGGCCATTTGATTTCAGTTTCAATTCTGCATTCTTTTTCAAGAACTTCTGCAATGCTAAGTCCTGCAGAAGATGTTATCAGATTAAGAGTTTCAACTTTTTCAACATTGAGAATATAAGTCATATAAATTCCGTGACCTTTGGGAGAATGGAATTTTCTTCCCATTCTGCCTGAACCTTCTGTCTGGAAATCTGCCACTACGGCACGAGGAATATCCTCTGAGTTTCTACAGAGGTTTGCAGCGTAAATATTTGTTGACGTAACTTCATCGAGGAAAATTATTTTTTCAGACATTTCCATCACCCATTACATTTTTAACATAGGGGCGTCGTTACGGCGCCCGTAAAGATTTTCTGAATTTATTCGGGACGGGAAACCCATCCCCTACGATGTTGACAATAGTTTTTATAATTATATCATAACATATATAAATTATCAATTGAGGAGGCGTAAAAG
Organism: Acutalibacteraceae bacterium; assembly: GCA_045648125.1. Classification (GTDB taxonomy): domain Bacteria; phylum Bacillota; class Clostridia; order Oscillospirales; family Acutalibacteraceae; genus SIG575. The sequence goes on along the minus strand of JAZRNJ010000063.1, from coordinate 4,277 downwards.
TGATTAAGAAATTAATAAACTTTTTTGATAAAGACACACGCGAAGATTTTCTGATAAGACTTTTTTCCGCATGGAGTATTACGGGAATTTTTAATTACATGACTGTTTCAGGAAAAGCTGAAAGCCTTGATTTTGCAAGAAATGTAAACCTGATTTTTTCCTTACTGTTTTTCATTGCATCTTACGCTCTTGTAACAACACTTTCCGTATGTTTCAGAAAAACTGACGTTGACGGCATCGTTTTCTCTGCATCAACACTTACTTATCTCGGACTTGTTTCCATGTTCAGCACAAACAATTACTATTGCCTTGCTCTGCTTTTCCCTGCAGGACTTGCATGTGTTTACACTGTAAAAAGATTTTTGCGTAAAAAGAATATTTTTGAACCTACGAAAAATTTTACAGTAATTTTTTCAGTAGCTGTGGGAATTTTTGCGACTGCAATAATTGCCCTTATCGGTGCTGCACGTTATCTTTCCTTTGCAACTCCCAACTTTGATTTCGGGATTTTTGCACAGATGTATTATTATCTGAAAACAGAACTCATCCCCATGACCACATGTGAAAGAGAAAAACTTCTCTCTCACTTTGCTGTTCACCTCTCCCCTGTTTATTATCTTCTTCTGCCCGTTTACTTTGTATTTGATTCACCTCTCACCTTACAGATTGCACAGGCTGTAATTCTCGGCAGTTCACTTGTGCCTCTCTACCTTCTGATGAAGCACTTTAAACTTTCAAACAAAGTAATCACTCTCATGATGATTGCATTTGCATTTTATCCTGCAGTTGCAGGAGGTACAATGTATGACTTCCATGAAAACTGTTTCCTTCTTCCCTTTATACTATGGCTTTTGTACTTTGCAGAAAAAGAAAAGCATGTCCTCATGTATATTTTCATGATTCTCACTTTTTCAGTCAAAGAAGATGCTGCAGTTTATGTTGCTTTCATAGCCCTTTATTTCATTTTTTCAGGAAGAAAGAAACTTCATGGATTTGCCATGTTTTTCTCCTCAATCGGATATTTTGTTTTCGCCGTAACTTTTCTCAAGAAATTTGGTGAAGGTGCAATGACAGGCCGTTTTGACAATTTTATGACCGACCCTGAACTTGGTCTTGTTGACGTTATTCTCACAATTTTCAAAAATCCTGCTTATTTTATTTCACAATGCATTTCAGAGGAAAAGCTCCTTTTCATTTTGTTTATGATTTTACCACTTGCATTCTTGCCCATTCTTTCAAGAAAGTGGTCACAATTTATTCTGGCAGGTCCTCTTGTGCTGATAAATCTTATGTCAGATTATCCTTATCAGCATTCAATTTATTTCCAATATGTTTACGGAACAATTGCTGTATTCTTCTACCTGGCAATTCTTAATCTTGCAGATAATCCGAAAAACATGAGAAAATATCTTGCATCACTTTCAGCAGTTTTTTCTGTAATAATTTTTGCATTTTCAATTTCACCGAAATACACTTATATAAACAGACTGAACGAAAACAAAGAAGATTATGTAAAAATCCGTGCAGCCCTTGATACAATTGAAGAGGATGCATCTGTACTTTCAACAACTTTCTTTGTTCCTTATCTTTCTCAGAGAAAAGAAATTTACGAAATTGAATACTGTGTCAAAGACACTGATTACGTTGTAATTGATTTACGTTATGAAAGTGCTGATAATAACAGAGAAAAAATTGATATGACAAAATATGAACTTGAACTCAAAGAAGAAAATCTTGTTGAAATTTATTCAAAAATCAACTAATAAAAATTGTCACCGAGGGAAAAATAACCTCGGTGATTTTTTTGAAAAAGTATAAAGAATTTTTTATTGTTTTTTCCGTTGGTGCTGTGCTTTACAGCATAATTGAAATTATGTTCAGAGGTTTTACCCATTGGACAATGTCTCTTACAGGCGGTACTGCTTTCCTGATGATTCACATTTCAAATTTCAGAATGAAAACAAAAAGTCTTTTTGTGAAGTGCCTTACAGGTTGTGCAATAATTACTGCACTTGAATTTGTTGTAGGCTGTATTGTAAACAGAAAATTCCACATGAACGTATGGGATTATTCAGGACAGAAATATAATTTACTCGGTCAGATTTGTCCTGTTTTTTCTGCAGCATGGTTCTGTCTCACATTACCTGCACTTTATTTGAGCAAAACCATAAAGAAATTACTGCTCAAGTTCACGTGAAAACAACTCCCATTCTGTTTTCATTATTTCATTGGGAAGGGAAATACTGTTGTAAGAAAAAAGTGAAAATCCTGCACATTCTTTTTTTCTGAGACTTTTCAGTTGTTCGGATAAAATGTTATCCTGCGTCTTCCATTCATCTTTTCCTTTTCCTGCATACAAATCTTCCTCACCGCATTTATATGAAGCAAGACCCACTACAAGTTTTACATTTTCATTTGTTACAATATCGCGCCATCTGTCAAGGGTCTTTTCAAAGGCCATATATTCATTCCTGAAACCGTAATAAATCTGAGGAATTATCCAGTCACAGAAGCCATTTTCACTACACCACTTTTCCACATCGGCAAAGTGGGTGTTTTTATTTTCTTCAATATCAGCAGAGGGACTTATACTGACAATAATTTTTTCATCTTTATTTTTCACTGCAGAATACATACCTGTCACAAAAGCATTCACCTGTTCACGTCGCCATTCTCCCAAAGACGATTTTCCTTTATTTTTCTTATATTCAGTAAATTCGTATTTGTCAATTTCTTCATCAGTTGCAGGATAAAAGAAATCGTCAATATGTATTCCGTCAATATCATAATTTGTAACCAATTCACGAACGCCGTCAAGAATAAGTTTTTGAACAGTAAGAGATGCGGGATTATAATAAATTCCGTTTGTGCTGAAAAAAATGTCACTTCTGTTCTGTTCATACATTTTCCTTGCAGGATTATCATGAGACAGATTTTCCATATCGGAAGATGTTCCCGAAATTCTGTACGGATTTATCCACGCATGAATTTTAAGATTGTGAGAATGAGCCACAGAAATAAAAATCTTCAGCGGGTCATACCCCGGCGACACACCTTGCTCACCTGAAATGTATTTACTCCACGGAAAAAATTCAGATTTATAAAACGCATCACCTGACGGTCTTACCTGAACAAAAACATGTTCAAATCCTCTTTCTGCAATGTCCCTGAACATGTTTTCCGTTTTTCCCCTGAAACCACCTTCACTTATCCCCTTGAATTGTGACATATCGTAAATGCTTATCCATAAAGCCCGTATTTCCTGTGTTTTTTCATTCTGCTCCTGAACATCGCCATCACAACCACACAAGAAAAACAAAAAAATACAAATACAAAATGTAAGAACTCTTTTCACAATACACCTCAGAAGTTTTTATGTTATATATATACGAAAAAAGTCTTTATTATCACAAACACAGTCAAATTATAATTTTCAACGAAAAATTGCAAAAGGAAAAAGAGCAAACGTAATTTTTTGCAAGTTTTTCAGAGGTCCTCTATAATTTATAAAAAATCAAAAAATTTTTTATAAACCTATTGACATTATGATTTTTTCATGTATAATAATAGTAACAGTTACTGATATTGATATCAAACAGAAATGAGGTGAACAACAAAGCTATGAAGCACAGCGCACAGAGAGACGCCATACTCAACGAGCTTTGTTCCAGAAAAGATCACCCCACTGCTGACGAACTCTACTGGTCACTCAGGCAGATAATGCCGAATATCAGCATGGGAACCGTCTACAGAAACCTTTCACTTCTGACGGAAACAGGTCAGATAATGAGACTCTCTTACGGCGGCGCAGACCACTTCGACGGCAACGCTCAGAACCACTACCATCTCCATTGTACAGACTGCGGCAGAGTTTATGATATAGAAATGCCAATGTTTGAAAAAATGGAAAGAGATGCAGAAAATCATTCAAAAGCAAAAATCACAAGTCACATTTTAACATTTATCGGTATCTGTGAAAATTGTACAAAATAAAAATTAAAATAAATTTATTAAATTTGGAGGAAATTATTATGAAAAAGTTTGTATGCTCAGTTTGCGGTTATGTTCACGAAGGTGACGCAGCTCCCGAAAAGTGCCCCCAGTGCGGTGTCCCTGCTTCAAAGTTCAATGAGCAGAGCGGTGAGATGTCTTGGGCTGCAGAGCACGTTCTCGGCGTAGCTGAAGGCGCTCCTGCAGAAATCATTGAGGGTCTCAGAGCTAACTATATGGGTGAGTGCACAGAGGTTGGTATGTACCTTGCAATGGCACGTGTTGCT
>JAZRNJ010000062.1:0-3373 GCA_045648125.1 Acutalibacteraceae bacterium | reverse complement strand
TGCTCAAAAGCTCTTAAAAAAGCTGGAGCCGTGCGTGTAATCTGCGTCACCGCAGCAGTTAACCATAAAGATAATTGAAAGGAGGTCGGAAATAATGCTCGGTACTAACATCGGCATAGACCTTGGCACAACATCAACGGTAATTTACGTTCAGGGTAAGGGGATTCTCATTTCCGAGCCTTCTGCAATTGCTTATGACACTGACACAGGAGATATTATTGCAGTAGGTCAACGTGCTTACGACATGTACGAAAAAACCCCTGACTGCATAACTGTAGTCCGTCCCCTTGAAGACGGTGTTGTTTCTGATTTCACTGCTACTCAGCACATGCTCAGCTGGTATCTCCGTAAAGTTGCAGGATATAAATTTTTCAAACCCAACATTGTTGTGTGTATGCCATCAGGAGTGACTGACCTTGAAAAAAGAACACTTCTTGATATTGCAACACTTTCAGGTGCCGGCAGGGCATGTCTCATTGAAGAGCCTCTTGCAGCAGCAGTAGGAGCCGGAATCAAAGTAACAAACCCGTCAGGCACTCTTGTTGTAGACATCGGTGGCGGCACAACTGATATTGCCGTTATAACAATGGGAAGCATTGCCGTTTCTGATTCAGTAAAGGGTGCAGGAAACGGTTTTGACAGAGCAATAAAGAATTATCTCAAACGAGAAAGAAATATAATTATAGGTCTGAAAACCGCTGAAACAATCAAAAAGCAAATTGCCTGTGCAAGATTCAGACAAGATGAAATCACAATCCTTGCAAAAGGTAAAGATTATATAACAAGTCTCCCTACTCATTTTGAAATTTCCTCTGCCGAGGTTTTCCTTGCAATGAGAGAAGGACTTGAAAGTATACTTGACGGTATATACAGCGTTATGGAAAAAACATCCCCCGACCTTGTTTCCGATATTATGAAAAACGGAATTTACATCACAGGTGGCGGTGCACTTATTCTCGGTATTGATGAAATGATTGAACAAAGAACAGGTATCAGAACAACAATTGCCGATGACCCCTTAAACTGTGTTGCTAAGGGTACAGGAATGGCTCTCAAAGACATAAATATTCTTCAGAACAACGGATACATCTTCAAAACCCGTGAACAGGTTAAGGGTTACAGTGAAGACAGTTCAACATAAAGGAGATGACACTCATGGAAATGGACGCATGGAACTTAGGTATTGAACCGGGTGGTCTTACCAACAAAACTGAAATAAAACTTCTTATATGCTATCTTCTGAAAAGCCTTGACGCTCCTCTTTCAAAGCTTCAGATGAGCGATATTATTCAGGGTGAAGGTCTTGCAAATTACTTTGAACTGATACAAGCTCTTGATGAACTTATCCGTGACGACAACGTTCGCATGGACCTTGACGGAACAGATGAAATTCTCACCGTCACTGAAAAAGGCATTGATGCAGTAAGAAGTCTTGAAATGGATTTTCTCCCTCGCAGTGTAAAAGAAAAAGCTGTCAACACAGCAATACGTCTGCAGACACTTGCCAAAAGAGAAAAAGAAAACAAAATCGAAGTTGAAAAACTTGAAAATGGTTTCAACGTAACTTTCTTTTTCGGTGATGAAAAAAATCAGCTTATGAAACTTACAATTTATGTAGCTGATGAAATTCAGGTAGAAACAGTCAGGAAAAACTTCCTTGACGACCCTATAAAACTTTATTCAGAGATTATCACATCTCTGACAGTATAAAAAAGGAGTGTTTTGAAAATGGCAAAATATACTATCGGTCTTGACTACGGTACTCTTTCAGGCAGAGCACTTATTGTAAACGCTGAAACAGGTGAAGAACTTGCAAGTTCAGTTTACGATTATCCTCATGCCGTTATGGATGAATATCTTCCCTCAGGTAAAAAATTAGGTAATGACTGGGCACTTCAGCATCCTCAGGATTATCTTGATGTAATTTACAACACAATTCCTGATGTTCTCAAAAAATCAGGTGTTAACAAAGAAGACGTTATCGGTATGGGTATTGACTTTACTGCATGTACAGTTCTTCCCGTAACAGAAGACGGCACTCCCCTTTGTTTCCTTGATGAATACAAGGATGAACCTCACGCTTATGTAAAGCTCTGGAAACATCACGCAGCACAGAAACACGCAAATAAACTCAATGAAATTGCAGAAGCAAGAAATGAACAGTGGCTCAAAAACTACGGCGGTAAAATTTCTTCTGAATGGGCAATTCCGAAAATCTGGCAGCTTCTTGAAGAAAAGCCTGAAATTTATGACAGAATGGACAGCTTTGTGGAAGCAGTTGACTGGGTAGTAAGAATGCTTACAGGTAAAGATGTAAGAAACTCCTGTACTGCAGGTTACAAAGAAATGTGGAACAAAACAACATCTTTCCCCTCAAAAGATTTCTTCAAGGCACTTGACCCCAGACTTGAAAATGTAATTGAAGAAAAAATCAACAAAAACATCCCCATTACTCCCTCAGGCACATACGCTGCAGGTCTTTCAAAAGAAATGGCTGACAAGCTCGGTCTCTGCGAAGGAATGGCTGTTGCAGCAGGTATTATTGACGCTCACGTATTTGTTCCTGCAGTAGGTATTTCAAAAGCAGGTCAGATGCTTGCAATTATGGGTACATCAACATGTCACATGCTTCTTGGTGAAGAAGAAGTTCAGGTTGACGGTATCTGCGGTGTTGTTGCTGACGGTATCATGCCCGGATTCTACGGTTATGAAGCAGGTCAGGCATGTGTTGGTGACCACTTCCAGTGGTTCATTGAAAACTGCCTTCCAAAATCATATTATGATGAAGCAGAAAAAGAAGGCGTGAACATCCACAAATTCCTTCGTTCAAAAGCTGAAAAACAGAAAGCCGGTGAACATGGTCTTATTGCTCTTGACTGGTGGAACGGTAACCGTTCAATCCTTGTTGACGTTGACCTTACAGGTATGATTCTCGGCATGACTCTCCAGACAAAGCCCGAAGATATTTACAGAGCACTTATTGAAGCAACTGCTTTCGGTACAAGAATGATTATTGAAGACTTCCGTAAGTTTGGTGTAGATGTAAACGAATTCTTCGCAGCAGGCGGTATTTCACAGAAAGACCCCATGACAATGCAGATTTATGCCGACATCATCAAAATGCCCATTAAAATTGCAGGTAGTGAACAGGGTGGTGCACTCGGTAGTGCTATATTCGGTGCAGTTGCAGCAGGTAAAGAAAAAGGCGGTTATGATGACGCTTATACAGCATCTGAAATTATGGGTAAAGTAAAAGACACTGTTTACTATCCCAATGAAGAAGAATCAAAAGTTTATGACAAGCTCTTTGAGGAATACAAAATTCTTCACGATTACTTCGGCACAGGAAGTCGGAGGCCAAGCGGTCTTAGGA
>JAZRNJ010000061.1:0-2557 GCA_045648125.1 Acutalibacteraceae bacterium | reverse complement strand
TTATTGGGATGTTTACGGTTTTTAAATGTAGGGGCGGCAATCTGCCGCCCGTCAGATTTCATTTATTTTTACGGGCGGATAATATCCGCCCTTGCACGAAGGTGCACATATAAATTATAATTTATAGCTGAGCTTCGGTTTCAGGCTCCCCTTGAAAATGCAAGGGGAGCTGGCAAAACAAAGTTTTGACTGAGGGGATTTTTCGTTGAAAATTATAATTTACCGAATATATTAATGCTTATTTCAAATCCTTTATCATCTTCTCAATTGACGTAAAATGTACAGGTGTAATTCCCATAGAGGGAAGATGCTCTAAATTTTTCAGGTTATCGTCAATCATATAAACCTTGTCAAATTTATTGTCAAATGATTTGACACAATGCTTATAAATTTCAGGATTTGGTTTTGACATTTTCAGATTGCAGGAAATAAAAATCTTATCAAAAAGATATTCAAGATTGAAATCCTTCATCAGTTTTTCAACAAAACCTAAAGGTGCATTTGAAAGGAGAATAATTGTATGTTCTTCTTTCAGCTTTTCAATAACAGGAACAATTTCTCCGTTGAGAACAATAAGCTCGTTCCATTCTTTGATAAGTCTTTCTTTGCTTATGCCGATTTCATCGCACATACTGTCAAAAATTTCATCAAGGGTAACTTCACCGAGGTCAGCAGGAACAAAATACTTTTCTTTCAGTTCTTTCGCCTCTTCAGGGGAGAAGTATCTTTCAAAAATCACAGGTGCAATTTCACCGAAAATAACACCGAAACAGTCAAAAATAATAAGTTCGTTTTTCATTTTAATCACTTTTTATCTTTCTCAGCGTCCATTTTTTTGAACAACTGTTCATAGGGCATGAGCATTCCTTCATTCATTTTGTTGCCCATTTTTGAAAGGATTTTTTCACTTGAAAGCAAAGCTCCTACGGCATACATAAGCATTGCTTTGCCTTTGTTTTTCTGCGGGAAATCATAAATTCCCTGTTTCTTATAGAATTTATGGTCAGCTTTCATCATACCACGCATCTGATAGATAAGGTCACGGAAAATCTTCATTCCGCCTACACCCCAGAAATTTGCAGGTGCAGTATGTTTTGTTTCAAGGGCAAAAGTGAGAGTTTTTGCGAGAGTGTCAATTTGCTTATCAGTATCTTTTTCGTCAGTTGCAATGCCTGAAAGGAAATTTCCTCCGGTTTCACATCTTGCCTCAATTATTGAAAGAAGATTATTTTCATGTGACAATTCTCCTGAAACGAGATAACCTACAGGCATTCCCACAGTTACTGTTCTGTGGCCGTTACAGAAGTTTCTGTCATCGTACATTTTAAAGCGTGAACCCATCGAATGGTCAGAAATTTTAAAAGCGTAAACAATTGCATCTGCAGTCTGAATGTTTTCTCTGAGGAATGTGTCAAAATTATCTTTGTAAACACATTTTTCGCTAACAGCACATCTGAAACAACCAAGGCAACCTCCTGCAAGAGGATATTCGGAAATGTTCACAACACGTGTTTTATATCCGAATACATTACGGAAGCATTCAATCATTTTACTGAGATTGGATGAAAGGTCGGTTTCATCTGTAAGCACGATAATATCTTTATCAGTTTTCTTAACTGAATTTTCGACAGTAACTGTAGCAGGAGACTGAACATAACTGCTCACTGTTTCAGACTGTTCAGTATAAACATCTTCTTTGACAGACCAGAGGAAACGTTCGAAGAATTTTTCTGCATCATTTCTGCCTTTTTCGTTGAGCAAATCTTCCATATCAGCAGAAAGACCACGGATGTAACGCATACCCATGTCAAGAGAGTTTTCTTCAATATATTTGTGTGCAGTGATGTCATAAAAGTGTTTTGAAGTGGAAATCTGTGTTGCATATTTTTCTTTCACATCAACAGCGTTTTCTTTCATCAGTTCAATAAATCTGTGAAGCTGAGACGGTGCAAGGAATGTGTAAACAGGATAAGAGAAAAGAACAGCATCAGAGTTTTCAATCAAATCTTTCGCCTTTGTAAAATCCTTTTCGAGAGACTTAATCTGAAGTCCTGCATTGAGTACAGAAAACTCATGTTCAGGAAATTTTCTTTCAAGATAGTGTACAGTCTGAAGTGTGATACTGTATTTACCTTTGGGACTGCCGTTAATAACAGCTATTTTCATTCTGAATTCCCCCCGATATGTGTTTATAGTGACATTATAACACGAGAAAATATGTTTTTCAACAAAAAATGTATTTATGTTTTATATTGTGATAGTTAAATACAGGATTGTTTGTATATCAGAAAAATCACATCTCCATAAATGTTCTCTCAATAACATTGTCCTGAAGCTCGTTGCTCAGGTTTACGAAATAATCGCTGTATCCTCCTACACGGACAATAAGGTTGCGATGGTTTTCAGGGTTGACTTTTGCATCGAGCAGGTCTTCAGGGGAAACAACGGTAACAGTGTACTGCTGTCCGCCTCCTGCAAAGAATGCTTTTGCAAGAGCAATGAAAGAAGTTTTACCTTTTTCACTCAGGAACATTTTCTTTTCAAACTTATTCTGGAA
>JAZRNJ010000060.1:0-3919 GCA_045648125.1 Acutalibacteraceae bacterium | reverse complement strand
TCTTATTCTACACCTTTCTTTGTAACAACGTTAAAGGACGGATTGGTCGTTGACCTTCCGTCCTTTAACGTTTTATTTGTAAAATTCATTTATATATTCTTCAACATCCTTACGTGTGCCTTTAAATGGTCCGGGAGTTTCCATTTTTAAAGATACAGTTGCGGTTGCCATTAACAAAGAGTTTTCCATAGTATCGTTTAATCTCTCGTTAATATAAGCAGCAAAGGTTGTGTCTCCTCTGCCGGTTCTGCCGCTAAGGTTTCTTGCTTTTATGGGACACACATACATTTCTTCGCCATTATATGCAAGAACTTCTGTATTGTGAGTTATAAGAATTTCTTTAGCACCCCATGAATGAAGAATTTCTGCTGCTTTCACTCTGTCATCAGTACCTGTAAGAATTTCTGCCTCAGCAGCATCAGTTTTAAGATATGTAATATATTTGAGGATTTCTTTTTTCTCTTTCCAATCTTCAAAATACATTGAACCATCTTCATTTGCGTGTCTCAGAAAACCCTGCACATCAACTGCTACTTTACCAAGTTCAGCAGCAGCTTTTATCATCTCACAATCATAATCTCCATATATAAGACCAGCGAAATGATATATTTCAGCATCATAACCTTTCAGGTCATCTGCAGTAAAAGCATCTCCCCTGCTTGTACATGAACACTTTCTACGCTCTTTATCAGCTGTGAAGTACACATTAACCATATCTGTTGATTTTTCTGACTCAATGCATACAACATTCTCTTTCGGAACTGTAAACTGCTCAAGTCTGCAAAAATCTTTTTCAGCAAGACGTGTCACAGCAAGAACATTATGTCCGAGTGCATGTGCAGATGCAGATGAATACATAACTGCACCACCTACAATTTCCATTGTGTTTCCGAGATGATCAGTATTCCTGTCAAGAGTAACGTGACCAATAATCAATGAACTGTATTTACTCATATTATACCTCCGTCAATAAGGATGAAAACTCATCCGTTTTTTCTTCAACAATATTATTTTTGCTCAGATTAAGTTTTAATATTTCAGATGACTTCATATAATCTTCCGTCATAAAGTCACTTGCAATTATATTTGCTCTTTTAAGATATTTTTTGTTAAGCTCAATCTGTCTGATTATATCTTTAAAATATGGCCTAAGTTTAACATCAAGTTTTTTAGGGGTAGCAATACCGATTTCAGTACCAAGGTTTGGTGTTTGCTGAATCTGAAACCAATTCAGTCCTGTCATCTTTCCTAAATCAAAAAGTTTAGTAACTTCTTTTGAAAAAACTTCTGCTTTCAGACCATTGATACGCTTGTCCCAAGGGAAATCATATTCACAATTTACACTATATTTATAGGCTTTTTCAAAATTATAAAGAATATAACGTTTTCCTGCTTTTCTGATATCGCCGACAGTTACTTCATTTATGTCAGTAAAATCAGTAAATGCAAATTCAGACGGCTTTATGTACTCTTCAAGCAAATCATTCATTTTATTCACATCTGCTCTGAATTTCAAAGTAATAGGACCAAACTTCTGATCATAATATTCTCTTATATCAAAAATGAAAAACTCAGTATCATTTTCATCAAGCATCTTTTTGATAGATTTTAAATCATTTACAAAAGGTCCGCCTTTGCTGATGCCATGACACACAATAATATTACCTTTTTTATCAGTATCAAGTCTGATACAGTAGTGCCTGACACCATGTGAAAACTGTTCATATAAATTGCCGTTCTGACATCGTCCGGTTACATTAAGGTCGTAACTACAGGCATTATGAGCACTCGGCATAACAACATCAATTACTTTCACGTCATCCTTCAGGTATGACATCCAGTTTTTAAATATACTCATTTCACACCTCACATCAGATAGCAAATCTTTATTTTTTCAATCAATACTTTTTTAATTTCATCAATCGCAACTCTCATGTATATTTTAGGGTCAAAAACATCAGGGTTCATGCTCATACCAAGTTTAATACCCTCGGTATAGGCTTGTCTGAGTTCAGTTGCAAAATTGATTTTTGAGATTCCTGCTTTTATACAGTCACGAAGTACTTCATCACTAAGTCCTGAAGCACCATGAAGAACAAGAGGCGTAGAAACAGCATTATGTATTTCTTCAATTCTTTTAACATTTATTTTAGGAGTTCCTTTATAAACACCATGTGCAGTGCCAACACCGATAGCAAGTGTACTGACACCTGTTAATTCACAAAAATCGACAGCCTCGCTGACTTTTGTATAACTTGCCTCAAGGTCAATATCCCCTTCTTCTTTTCCACCAATTGTACCCAACTCACCTTCAACAGAAACACCCATAGATAATGCGAAATCCACAACTTCTTTAGTTTTCACAACATTTTCGTCAAATGAAAGCATACTACCGTCAAACATTACAGAAGAAAAACCGCAATTAATACACTTCTCTGCAAGTTCCTTACTGCTTCCGTGATCAAGATGCATTGCATAATCAACATCATCTGCTCCCACAGTAAGATTTTTCATCATTGACGGATATACTGACATACCTCCGTAAGCAAGTGTCCTCGGAATAGTCTGTACAATAACAGGTTTACGGGTTTCTTTCATAACTTCTGCAACTGCTATAGCAGATTCAAGATTATCAATATTGAATGCAGGAACAGCATGTCCCTCTGCTGATGCTTTTTTCATCAGTTTATAACTGGATACACAAGACATTTTATACCTCCGCTATTTTGAATTGGATTTCATATTAGTGAATTTAATATATAAATCTATCTCAGGTATTGTAACAGATATAGGATATCCTGTCAATGAATCCTGAACAAGATTGAACTTACCTGAACTTATTCTTCCGGAATATAACCAGTTTCCGTTTTCAAGTTTATGTACATCTGTTGTTGTAAGAATCTGCTCAAAAGTTTCTGCAAGTTTTGATGCAAATTCTGCTTTTTTCAAAAAAGATGAATCGAGTTCATAAGATATATCACCCATAGAAAAAGTGCAGTTTCCCTCATTCATTGTCATCTTTAACCCTGAAATCAGTTCAGGTTCAACGACTGTAATTGTACAACCTGTTGCAACTTTATTATCTATGCTGCATATCAAATCAAAATCATTATATGTAACGCTTATGTTACCACTGAAATTCAAATCAGGCAATGGCGGTGTATCTTTAACAGGTACACTACAACCACCTAAAAATAAAATTACAATAAGTAACACAAACATTTTTTTCAATCATAACACCTCAACACTTTTTTCGATTGTTGAAAGTGCAAAAGGCAGACAATTTGCCGTATCCGTGGGAGACATGGCAGTCATGGAATATTTTTCTGCGGCTATATCGCCGGCTAGACCATGAAAATAGACAGCCATTTTTGTGGCATCAAAGATATCAATGCCCTGTGCAATAAAAGCACCTGTTATTCCTGCAAGCAGATCTCCACTACCGCCCTTGGACATTCCTGCATTACCGGTTGTGTTAACAAACACACTGTTTTCACCATGCTTTGCAACAACCGTATTGGCACCTTTAAGAACCATGGTCACATTATATTTATTTGCAAAATCAACTGCCGTCTGAATACGGTCAGACTGAATCTGCTTTACTGACATTCCGGTTAATCTGCTCATCTCCCCCGGATGCGGCGTTAATATTATCGGCACTTTTGCAGCTTTCAATACATTTATATTGCGTGAAATAATATTTATTCCGTCTGCATCAATAATAATCGGCACTTTAGAATTTTTGATTACGTTGTAAAGAACAGCTGCTGTATCTTTATTTACGTCAAGACCACAACCGATAACAATTGCTGTAGCTTTTTCCATTGACTTTAAGATTTTATTTACAGATGGGCCGGACAAAGTACCATCTTCATTACTTTCCAACGGAAGCAATAAAGGAGATGTAATTTTTGATGAA
>JAZRNJ010000059.1:0-21243 GCA_045648125.1 Acutalibacteraceae bacterium | reverse complement strand
GCCTCCTTTCAATTATCGTTATGGTTAATTGCTGCAGTGACACATATTACACGTAGGGCTCCTGCTTTTTTCAGAGCTTTTGAACACTCGCTGAGTGTACTTCCTGTTGTAATAATGTCATCACACAATAAAACAGTTTTATTTTTTATATCATATTTTTTATTAGCTGTAAAAGCACCTTTCAGGTTTGTCATTCTTTCTTTGTGTTTCAGATTTACCTGAGTAGGTGTGTCTTTTGTTTTAATAATCAGATCAAAAGTAGGTTTTATACCAAAAACTTTCCCGATATGTCTGATAAGATAATCGCATTGGTTATAACTTTTTTGTTTTCTTCTTCTTTTTGACATGGGAACACAAGTTATAAAATCAGGTTCTTCGTCACTGAAATCCCTTTCAATCACATCAATCATTTCTTTTGCAAGGTATTCGGCATTTCTTTTAAACTCTTTATATTTCAGGTTGTGAATGCCTTCTCTGACAGGAGATTTGTAAAAGAACGGTGCCGTGATTTTGTCGAAAGTTTTTGCAGAATATACTTTTGCTGTGAAAAAATTTTCGGGAATTCTGATTTTGTCGGGATTGCAATCTTCACACAAGGTATGATTCACAGGTATAACTTTCGTACAAAGACGACATCTGTTTGTCCAGAAAAATCTCTGTAAAATGTTGACGGGAACTTTGTTTTCTTTTACTGTTTTCATTCTTCCAGCATCGCTTTCAGTGCAGAATATCTGCGTGACTTTTTATTGTTTGCAATCATGTTTTCGAGTTCGTGAAGATTTCCCACAATAATCATATGTTTTTTTGCCCTTGTTACTGCAGTGTAAAGAAGATTTCTGTAAGCAAGTTGAGGAGGAAGTCCGATAAGAGGCATGATAACTGCATCAAATTCATTGCCCTGACTTTTGTGAACGGTTATTGCGTAAGCGAGTTCAAGTTCAGAAAAACTGTCTGTAGGATATTCGGTTACTTTGTCATCGAATACAATTTTCATAAGACCTGATTTCAGGTCAATTTTTTTAAGAATTCCGATGTCACCGTTGAAAATACCTGTTCCGTTTTCTTCACCTTTTGTCCAGACAATGTCGTAATTGTTTTTTATCTGCATCACTTTGTCGCCCTCACGGAAAATTCTTCCCTGAGTGTTGATTTCGTTTTTATCCGGAGAAGGCGGGTTTATGTTCATCTGTATAAGACGGTTGATGTTTACTGTACCTGCCTCACCTTTTCTTGAGGGACATAAAATCTGAATATCTTCAAGAGGGGAATAGCCATAAGCTTTTGGCAAACGTGATGTAAGCAGGTCACTTGACGTCTGTGCAGCAGAAGTTGCCACATGACGTGGCATAAAGAAAAAGTCGCCTGATTTATCGTTTGTATCTATACTTTCGCCTTTTACGATTTTATGAGCGTTTCTTACAATAAGACTTTCCATAGCCTGACGGAAAACCTCAGTCAGTTCAACTGTGGGTAAAAGGTGTGAATTGATAAGGTCATGAAGCACATTTCCTGAGCCTACGGGAGGTAACTGATTTGAGTCTCCTACCATTACAAGTCTGCATCCAAGAGGAAGTGCATCAAGAAGTGCGGCAAAAAGACAAACGTCAACCATTGAAAGTTCGTCTACAATCACAGCCTGAACAGTGAGAGGATTTCTGATATTTCTTGCAAATGTCTGCTTTTCTTCTGAGTCAAATTCAACCTCTAAAAGTCGGTGAATTGTTTTTGCTTCTCTTCCTGTAACTTCAGACATTCTTTTGGCAGCTCTGCCTGTAGGAGCACAAAGAGCAGTTTTAAGTCCCTGACCTTCAAAAAGTTCAATAATTCCGTTTATGGTTGTGGTTTTACCTGTACCCGGACCGCCTGTAAGAATAAGAATACCTTTTTCAATGGCAGTTGTAATGGCTTCAAGTTGTTTTTCTTCATAGGAAATGTTATGGTCTTCCTGAATTTTTCTGATATCATCTGCAAGAGTCTTATGCCCTGCAGGAGGAAACTGTACAAGGAGTTTTATTCTGTCACAGATTTTCTTTTCGGCTGCATAGATATGGGGAATAAAAAGGAAGTCTGTGTCGTTTATTTCATATTCAATAAGTTGTTTATTCTGAAGAACAATATCTATCTGTTCACTTGCTTTTTCAGGAGGGATTTCAAGGAACATGGAAGCAGATTCAATAACTTTCGCTCTGGGAATACATGTGTGCCCGTTTGAAAGGTTATGCTTGACAATGTAAACAATTCCTGCTCTGATTCTGAAATCTGAGTTAGGGGCAAGAACAAGGTTATTTGCAATTGCATCAGCTCTTTCAAAACCCATTCCTATTCTTTCATCACAGAGAAGGTAAGGATTATCTTCAATAAGTTCAACGGTTTTGTTGCCGAAAGCTTTGAAGGCGTGAAGACATTCAGAGGGAGACATTCCGTAATGTTCAAGACGTATCATTATTTCACGTATTGCAAACTGTTCTCTGAATGCACGTGAAATTCTTACAGCCTTTGCTTTGGAAATGCCCTTTATTGTTGAGAGTCTGTCAGGGTCATTTTCAATAACGTCAAATGTGTTTTCGCCAAAAGCATCTATAATTTTTGTTGCGGTTGCAGGGCCGATTTCCTTTACTGCACCGGAAGATAAATATTTAAGCAGGTCAGCAGTGCTTTTCGGCATGGTTCTTTCGCAAAGTCTTATTTTAAACTGTCTTCCGAAGGAAGCGTGAAAGTCAAATTTTCCGAGAAGTCTCAGGTTTTCACCTGCATCAATGTGAGGAAGAACACCAACAGCAGTAACAAGGTCACCGTCTGAGTTCAGGTCAAGAACGGTAAAACCGTTTTCTTCGTTGCGGAAAGTAACGTTTTCAACAACGCCTGTTATCTGAATTTCATTACTTTCGGGCATAACCTTTCTCCTCCGGATAATATATCATTTTATTTTACAATATTATGAGATAAAATGCAATATCTCAACATAAAAAACACCGTTTACACTTTAAAAATGTAAACGGTAATTTGTTATAAGTGTTATTTTGTTTTAATGCCGAAACAAGCGTCGTCATGGTCAAGAGAAAGAAGTGTAAAACCACGTTTTTTGTAGAAGTTTACTGCTTTTTCATTTCTCGGACCGCATGTAAGACAAACACCCTCAATGCCTTTTGAAGAAAGGTGTTCGCAGAGTGTAGTGACAAGTTTACCACCCATACCGAGACGCTGATATTCAGGGAGAATATCAATGTGGAAATGCGCAGGGTATTCGTTTTTGAATTTTTCCTGGGGCTTATAAGCAGTGAATGCCCATTCATATCTGTCTTCACCGAACTGTTTTGAACGGGGGAGATACTTTTCATCATAAATTGCTTTGAATTTATCGAAATTTTCAGCACAGATAATATATCCTACGGCTTTACCGTCATCGTCAACTACAAAGCAGTTTTCAGGTTCATTTTCGATGTAATAATTGCAGAATGTATCGTGGATAAAAACACCTGTTTCATAATTAGGCACTTCTTCGGGGCCCTCACTGTTAAGGCATACAAAACGCACGTTTTCATAATCTTTTTCTTCGTATTTTCTGATTGTTACCATAATAATCACCTTCTGAAAATTAATATACTTTATGTTATCACAGAATCGGATAAAATGCAAGAAAATAGGTCTTGAATTTTTCTGAAAGAGGAGTATAATAAAAAATGTATATTGACCTTAAGGAGGTTAAATTATGGGTTTCAAAGAAAGTTTCACAAAAGGTGCAATTACTGCACTTACAAACGTGCTTATCTCAACAATGCCTAAAAAGTTTTTTACTTCTCAGGCAAATTCAAACAAGTTTATGCTTACAGGTAACGACAAATTTTCACAGACTGCAGGTGAAAAATGGACATGCGGTTTCGGTAAAGCTAAGTATACACCTGATTTAAATGACGGCAATACTTATTACATAGCAGGTTATGATTCAAATAATCCTGCAAAGAGTATCCTTGATGACCTTTATGCAAGGGCAGTTTACCTTGATGACAACAGAGGTGACGGTGGTGTTATTTTCTGCGCACTTGACTGC
The DNA here is from genome assembly GCA_045648125.1 of Acutalibacteraceae bacterium. GTDB lineage: Bacteria > Bacillota > Clostridia > Oscillospirales > Acutalibacteraceae > SIG575. The sequence continues at coordinate 17,195 of JAZRNJ010000059.1, read as the reverse complement.
GTAGGTATCAGCAGACATGATATCAACGATATCAAAATGCTTGCCCTTGAAAGCGGAAAACTTGGTAAAATGAAATCAATCAATATTTCTGCAACTCACACTCATGCAGGTATTGACACTCAGGGTCTCTGGGGTGAAAAGATTTACAAGTGCGGTAAAAATGACAAGTTCATGGCAAACCTGAAAAAACAGGCGGCAAAAGCGATTGTTGAAGCTTATGAAAAAAGAAAAGACGGTAAGCTCTACATGGGTTATGTTGAAACAGAAGATTTACAGGCAGACGTAAGAACGCCTGTTACTTACGATAAAAACCTGACTCGTTTCCGTTTCGCACCCGATGATAAATCAGGGGATATTTACGTTGTGAACTTTGCTTCACATGCTGAACTTCTCGGTACAACAACAAAGGTAAGTGCAGACTTCCCTGCATATCTTATCAAAGAAATTGAAGAGAACGTTCCCAAGGCAGAGGTTGTATTCTTAAACGGTGCTATCGGTGGTATGATTTCAGCAAAGGAAATAAAAAAGGTTTACAGAAATCAGATTGATTGCGAAGAATACATGACAGGCTTCGGCAGAAATCTCGGTAAAATTGCACTTGCAATTGAAAACGAAACAGAACTTAAACCCATTCTTAATATAAAATCAAAAGGCATCAGAATTGTCGCAGACAATACAGTTCTTATTCTTGCAAGATATCTTAAAGTTCTCAACAACGATATCGGAAGAACTGAAAAGAGAAGCAAAGCATGTATCTACTCAGAGGTTGGTTATGCAGAACTCGGTGACAAAGATGTTGCAATGTTCCTTATTCCAGGTGAACTTTTCCCTGAACTTTATAACGGCGAATTCCTCACGGAAGAAGATTCTGCACATCACAGAAAAGCAAACTATAAAAAGGTTCTCAAGGATATGACGGATTGTAAGCACAAGTTTGTTATCGGTCTTTGCAATGACGAATTAGGTTACATTCTTGCTGAAAACGATTTCCTTCTCAACGAAGCAATGCCCTATATTGAAAAAGCAACTGACGATATGGACAGGGGTCACTATGAAGAAACAAATTCAACAGGTCCCAATACAGCAGGAACAATTCTTGATGAAACAGAAGCACTTATTAACTCGGTAAAATAAACAGGTAAACGAAAATCCCCATCTGATGATTTATCAGATGGGGCAATTTTTTTGATTCTCAGAATAATTTTGCAAGGAATTTTCCAAGTTCTGATTTTTCAGTAAAAGGAATTACGGGAGCTACATTTTCCGTTGTCATAGGAACAAGGCATGTGTCGTCAATGTTAATAAGATACTGTGGGAAATCTGAATATGTATGAACTGTAATCTGTTCATCGCTGTAAGTTATAAGGTCAACTATGTCTGCGAAATATTTGTCGTCATCAACGTGCTTCAGGTTTTTTGCAAACCAAGTAACATCGGTATATTTACATGTTGATGCGTCAATCTGATTATCAGGAGAAATATGGTTTTTGCCACATTCGCACTGAACCTTCTGGACGTAGTTTTCACCTAAAGTTCCGTCGATTTCAGCACATGTTGCTCCGAAACTTGTGTTATAAGTTCCTATCATACCGTCAGACATTCTGTCATTGTCTGATGTTACGGGAAGCATGGGAAAGCCATATTCTGAAATTACTGCAAAGTTTTTACCGTCTGCAATAAATGATTCAATTACTTTGTCAGCGTTTGCCTGAACGTTGTCGTGATAGTATCTGCTCTTTTCAAGAAGACCTGCAAATCTTTCCTGTCTTTCGGGAGAACTGAAAAGGAATTTTTCCGTCTGATAATATCTGTCACTTGACATAAGACCGTAGAAAGCGGGAACTGTACCGATAGTTTCCACAACTGCATTGTCAGCCATTATTCCAAGGTTCGGAACAAGTGTATCGTTTGTGTAGGAAATGAGAGGTTCAAAAATTTTAAGAGCATAGAGAACAACAAATAAATCACTGAGCCATGCAGTATCTTCATTTCCTGAAACGGTATCTGAAAGAAGTCTGATAAGTGATTTGCTGTCAAAAACAATGTTTCCTGAGAAGGGGTCTCCACAACATTCAACACCGTTCATTGCACCGGAAACAAAAATTGCAGAGTGAATATTTGAACGCTCTTCAGGAGAAGCAAGGTAATAATGCTCATAAAGATAAGTCATCATTACTGCACCACCCATGCTGAAGGAAACAAGACCGACTTTTTCAGCACCAGTAACTTCAAGAACTTCATTTACAAAATTGTGAAGCTGTGTTGAAATTGTGTGCATATCGAGTCTCCAGTCATAGTCAAAATAGTAACTGTTTCGTCTGCCATATTCATCTTTTTTTACAACTATTTCTTTGTTTTTATATCCTGTGCCCGGTGCAGGGACACCACTTGTATCACATGCAAGTCCACCGAAAATAATTCCCATAACTTCAGTCATGCTTGCATCAAGTTTTTCAAACTTTCCGAAAGCAAGTGAGTAAACAAGATTTGGTAAATGCTTAAGAATACTTCCCACAAGTTTTTCAACGGGGAATGACCATACGTCTACATCATCTTCTTCTGTTTCGGTTAAAAGACCGGTGTAAAGAGGCTGGTCGCCGAAACCGGGAATTTCTATGATAGGAATATCTTTTTTAAGATTTCCGAGAGCCTCTGCACCTGTTGTTTCTTTGGCAAAAGCACCTGTAACTGCAACCGATAAGGTAAGAGTAATAACAAGAAGCATTGAAATTACTTTTGTGAAAGTTTTTTTCATAAAATACACCCTTTCTGAAAAAGAAAAAACTATGTGACAAATATAACATTTGCCACATAGTTTGTCAATGCTCTTAATTATAATTATCTTCCGATACCGAAGATTTTAAGAATGATTGTAAGGAAGTTTGAAATATAAAGGCAGAGAGTATCAATGAAATCTGCAAAATTATCAGTTCTGTTTTCGTTAAGGTCAGGTTCTACGCCATAGCCTTCAAGAGAACCTCTGTTGTCGTCAACTCCGTCTGAGTCATAAACAAACTCATAAACGATGGGAGATGCAATTGCGATAAGGAGATACTGACCGGGAGTAACGGGGCCAAGTGCATTTGCAATACCCTTTGTGAAGTTTTTGAAGAGTGCTGAGTTGTTTCCGAGAACTTCATTGAGCGCACCGAAGAACACTTCATCATTTACTGTTGAAAGGTCATCAAGAAGAATGAGATTAACCATTCTGAGAAGAATTGTAACTTCTGTTGAGTAAATTGAGAAGTCTTCACCACCTGAATAGTGGTAAGAAACAAGGTCAGTTGCAAGGTCCCAACCGTTTTCGTATTCGCTGTCAGGAATTACAACGCCGTATTCTTTTGCAAGTTCCTGAACACCATTTTCTCCGTAGAGAGGCATTTCAAGGAGCGAAGTCAGACCACCTACTGCTGTGTTTACAAGGGGATAGAAAATGCTGTCTTCTGCAATACCCATCTGTTCCATTGTGAGTGAACGTGCAAGACGGTACTGAACACCTGCTTTAAGGAAGCCTTTTGCAAATGTGTTAAGGCCTTTGTTCATTTCGTCAATCATTTCGTCTGTGTAACCCTTGACTGTGTTACGGAGAGTTTCAGTATCAATGCTTTCAATTGTCTTATCTGTGTAAATGATTTCTTCTTCTGTCATTGTGAAATCTCTGTAAGAAAGGGGATACATTGAAAGCGCAGTTGTTGCAAAGTCGTGAATCTTGTTACCCTTGGGGCTTGTATGTACAGCAACGTCACTGCAATGCTCATGACCTGTGAATACAAGTCTGATACCTGCATCAGCAAATTTATTTGCAACTGCTGTGTGGTTTCTGATGATGAAGTTACGGCTGAGAATTCTCTGCATGGGAAGGTGGTCAAGAAGGTTGTGGTGCATCATAAGGATGGGATATTTACCGTCTTTAACAGCCTGTTTTGCATGTTTTACAACCCAATTTACTTTATCTGATGTCATGCCGTCTTCAGTTGATTTTGAAGGGTCGTTTGAGTCAACAGTGATAAGTCTGTAGTTGCCACCGGGAAGGTCTGTTACATAAGAAAAATCACCTGTGCGTTTTTCAAAAGCATCGTTGTAACCGAAATCTCCGTAGAAAGAAATCATATCGCCGATTTTATTGTCATTTTCGCCCTGTCCGTAGTCGTGGTTACCGGGAACAAGATAAACAGGAATGCCTGTTTCAGCTTCAAAAGCTTTGAGTTTTGCAGAAACATTAATATGTTCCTGGGTTTCCCATCTGCCATCATCAGCCATATCACCTGAGATAAGAACAAAATCATAGTCAGCCTCTGCAGCTTGTCTTAAAAATTCGTCAATGATAAGACCACTTTCGTTGTCCATTGCAGCACGTCTGTTAGCGTACCAGAAAAGGGGGTGGTCGTTTGTTGATGTAAGTTCTTCTTCGGGAACGTTGTAGTGAAGGTCTGATGCAACTGCAAATCTGACGGTATCATTATCGGCAGATACACCAATTGCGAATGCAGAAACAAGTATTGAAACTGCAAGAAGAATAGAAATAATTTTTTTCATTTTTTAATTTCCTTTCCTTACGAAAAATAAGTTTTTAAGAACTCTACTTAATTATTTCAGAAATTTGTTTATTTGTCAAGCATTCCGTGATATCTTCCCATCCAATAAGGAAGAGTGTAGGTTGTAGAACCTTCCATAAACGTAGCGTGGTGATAGGCTGTAAGAAGATATGAGTTCTCGTTATATTTGTGCATTGAACGCTCATCAGGAGCTGCAACTGCCCATTCGATACCACTTGCTGAAAGTACAAATTTAACGTAATCAAGAATTTCGGGGTTTTCGGATACCTCTGCCGGAGTTTTCCCCTTGAGAGAATATGTGGGAGTTCTCCACATATCAGTAATTCCCAGAGGAGATAAATCGAGCTGAGTTATATCATCACGTTTTTTGTTTGATGCGAGATATCTCATTGTTGAAACAGGATGACGGCTCAGAGACCATGATGCCGTTTCAAGAATATTGTTTCCGTAATAATCCTTGATTTTCTTTTCAGGATATGCCAACTGATAAATATAATACCAAAGGGGATTTTCTGTGTAAGAAGCTATATCCCACCAAGCATCAAGCCCTTTTTTGTAGAGTGAAAGAATTTCTTTATCGTTTTCTGTCTGCAGAAGAGTATAGAATCCCAGCATTGCCATTTCAAGGTCGGAGTCATTGCCTACAATTCTTAAAATAAGACTGTAAAGTTTTGTTCCCGAAAGAAGTTTCAGAGGAAGTGTAAGCAGGGGAGATACTGCTTCACTCACAACATTTGAAACTGCAGCAAAAAATCTGTCTGATTCCTGAGAAACAATTTTTGCATATTCGTAAGCCGGGTCAAGTGCTGCAAGACGGTATTCGTTTTCCCATTTTTCATAGCCTGTAATATATGCAGCAGTTTTAAAAACAGCAAGAGCAACCATTGCATGGAGTGGTGCCATGGGAACGGCAGAACTTGTGTTGAAAGTTTTTCTGCTGAAGTTTGACCATGTTGTGGGCTGACCTGAACCGTCCACAAGCATATAGCCGTTGTCAACAAGATGCTGAGCAAGATTGTCAATTGCTGTAACCATGATTTCTTTCAGTTCTTCATCTTCATCACCGAGAATATCATACATCAGTTTGAAAATGAAAGCGTGGCCTATAAGTTCGTCAGCACTTGTATCGCCTTTGTAAATTACATCACTTTTAAGAACATCTGAACCTACAAGGTTATTCCAGAGCCTTTCAGGGATTTCTCCTGATGCGTCAACTGTAACGCCTCTCAGGTTTTCATTGTTGAGGTAATAACCCTTCTCTTCGGCAGACTTTGCGGAAATACCTGTTGCAGTTTTATCTTCATTGACCTGCCAGTAAATGTTGTCGTGAAGGGATTGTGTTTCTTTGTTCTCAATCCAATATGTTCTTGCAACGAAGCCTTCAACAAGTCTTTTCTGCTTTGCAAAGTTTATATCCTTGTTTGCTTCATCTCTTGTACTTGCCCATGAATCGGGATCAACAGGTACGTTGAAGCCCACGTTCATTATTTTATCTGTATTACCTGTGAAAAGGAGATTTGCATAATTCTTTTCGAAAAGCTCTGCAGGACTTTCTTCAGGAGAGAGGTAGGAATAGTTGCCTCCTTCTTTAAGTGCCTCTGCCGAGAGCCATCTGTCAACTGAATCACCGGGCATTTTTCCGTTGTGTAGATATCTTACATAAGCATCGGTTGTACCTGTTCTCATTGATATGTAGTGAAGCATGAGCATCGCTTCTGCTGATCTTGTTGCAATTTCACGTGCTTTTGCAACTTCTTCTTCAGAATAAGAAGGATCATTTTTGACAACGGCATATCTCATCAGTTCACCTGCACCGTACATTGAAGTCCAGAGACCGTCGTTATCAGTAGCCTCTCTCCACCATGAACCGTCACCCTGAAGATATGAGTTGGAAACAAAACCGTGACGTTCAACTTTATCCTGAGTTTCATCACTCATGAGAACTGCTTTTTCATCACCTGACATAGGAACCATTTCAATGTGAGTGTAGCCTTTTTCCATAACAGTCCAAATTCCGTTTCCTTTGTCAGAAAAAATTGCAAGAACCTTGCCGTCAGTTGTATCGGCAGAATAAAAATATCTGTCACCCATGAATCTCTGCTCACGGTCACGTTCGGTAGGAGCATTTTTATCAGTTCTAAGAACACCGTATTCAGTAATCTGCCACAGAGCACCATCAGCAGTTGTCACTGACTGATATTGTGAATAGTCGTCTGTAACACGAACGTTGAAAGGTACTTTTTCACTGCCCAAAGGATATCTTGTGACAATTTTCTGAAGATTTTCCACCTGCTTTACAGCAGTTTTTTTATAGTCGTTTTTGGTTGTGTTTACATCGAACTTTGTAGGAGTTGATGTTACACGGAGAGTGACACTGTCAGAGAGTGATTTTGTCTTTGCAGTGATTACTGCTTCGCCGGTAGAGAGGGCTGTAACTCTGCCCCATTCATCAACGGCTGCCACATCTGACGGAGTAACGGACCAGTCAATGACTCTGTCTGTTACTTTGTTACCGAATACACATTCAAGTGTACGGGAGTCTCCCACCTGCATTTCCCAATTTTCAGGTACAACAATTCTTAAACTTTCACCTTTTGCAAAAAGGGAAGTAATGCCCGAGGAAATGAAAATCGCAAAGGATACCACCAGAGAAATAATGCTTTTGAACATAACTTACACCTTCTTTTCGTAACAATGCTTTCTGAAATAAAAAATCAATATTTTGAATTAATATTTCAAAAAAGATAAATACACAAAAATGATATCATATTCTCGTTATTATGTCAAATTATAATTTATATGCAAAGTAGGGGTCGATGCCCACATCGACCCGTTTTAAATCACATAAAACTCTTTGGGACGATGTAGGCATCGTCCCCTACAAATTATATTTTATCCGTAAAAATAATTGAGGCACACTTCAGAAGAAGTGTGCCTCGCAACTTTTATAAACTTATTTTGATTTTACAAGTTCGTTGAATTCGCCGATATAAACTGTTGCTGTCTGACTGCCGAGAGATACAAATTCGATTGATTTGCTGTCTTCCCAGAGCATAGGCATATAGTCGTTTGTGGGAACGATGTAACCAACCTGATCGTTGCAGAGACCGAATACAAGGAGTTCTCTGTTGCCTACGGTTTTCTGCATTGAATCGTAAATCCAGTCTTCGCCTGTCCATGAGGTATCTTTGTCAAGACCGCCGCCGTAAGCGATTGATGCTTCAATTTCACCGGGAACAAGAGCAACTGCAAGGTCTGTGCCAAGTTCCATATAACCGATTTCAGAAACAACTTTAACATCGCCGCCGTTTCTTACTGCCTGATTTTCAAAGAGACATGCTTTTGCAGCAAGGAGAATAATCTGGTTTTCGATGTTGAATTTTACTTCTTTATGTGCAATGTTAAGGAGAGGAGCAATTTCTCTTTCTTCTGTGATAGATGCAAGTCTTTCACCAAGTTTTTCACCGAGAACCATGTAACCTTCTACGCCTGCGGGAATTTCGTTTTGAAAGGGTTCATGTCTCTGACCTGTTGCAAGTTCTGCACCCATAAGGAGCATGAAGTTTGCACCTGCTACATCGTTTACATATTTTTCCATGTAGTAGGGATAGTCAGCAGTAATCTGAGTACCCTGAACGCCGTTACCTACGCAATGGATTTCTGAAGTTGAGAACCATGTTTCTTCGCTGTTTACATCATCGGGAACAAAACGGAAACGGTTGAGTGTGTTCTGAAGTGCATAGGGAGGACGTTTATCATTGAGATATTCTGAAACGTCAACTGTGCCGTACATGAGTTTACCGGGTTCCATCTGAGCTACTGCAGTTTCAATTGTATCAACTGTTACGTTGAAAAGGTTGTTCTGGAAAGTTTCGTTTTTACCGTTGAAAGGTCTGATAACTTCTCTTTTGAAAATAGCGTTTATAAGGTTGATAGCAGGGTTGAGGAATACAGCTTTTATGATATCACCATTCATACCGAATGTATCAACTGCACTGTGCTGATGGAGAACTGCAACGTTTACGCTGACAATATCGTTTTTCTTAGCAAAGCTTTCAACTCTGTCACGGATTTCACGCACGTCCTTGTTTGAAAGACCGTAAGCGTCAAGAACTGCAAAAACAACTGTGCCTCTGCCTGAACCGTCATTCATTGCGATTACACGAACCTTTGAATCGTCAATAATTTCTGTGGGATATTTGGGGGAAATTGCGATACCACCTGAAACGAAGTGCTCCTGGTCAATAATGTTCTGTCCTTCAAGAAGAGAATCCTGAGCATAGCCTAATGACCATTTTGCATCTTTTGCAGGTTCATCAAGGAAAGTTTCTGTACCTTCGGGAACGTATTTGCTCTTGTAATCTGCTTCGTTAATCCATTCAAGGGGAGCAGGAATGATTGCTGCAATTGCACTTACAAGACCGTTTACCGCGTCGTCTGTAAAATTGAAGAATCCTTTTTCGATGTCGCTTACTTCAGGAACTTCTTCATCTGCTGCTGATACGGGGATTGCGAAAGTACCCATAACAAGAACAAGTGAAAGAAGAAGAGCAAGGATTTTTACTGATTTCTTTTTCATCTTTTTTACCTCTTTGTCTTAAAATTTTTCGTCAATGTAATTACAAGCGGCAAGTGCAGCAACTGCACCGTCACCTACTGCTGTAGCAACCTGACGTATTTTCTTTTGTCTGCAGTCTCCTGCAACGAAAATGCCTTCCGTTACAGTAGTGCAGTCTTCTCCTGATTCTGCGTAACCGTAAGAATCAAGTTTTATGTGAGCCGCAAAAGGTTCGTTCTGCGGTATCAACCCGATAGCAACAAACACACCGTCAACTGAAAGCGTCTTTGTTTCGCCTGTGTCCGTATTTTTTATTTCAATTGAAGAAAGTTCATCTGAACCTTCAAATTTTGTAACAACGGTTGAAAGGATTGTTTCAACATTTTCTTTCTTTTCAAGTTCTCTGACAAGTCTTTCTTCACCTGTAAAGAAAGCAAGGTTCTGAATTACTGTTACCTTTTTGCAGAGTGTTGAAAGAAGAAGTGCTTCCTGAAGTGCTGAGTTACCACCGCCGATAACAGCAACTTCTCTGTCTCTGTAGAATGCACCGTCGCAGACAGCACAGAAAGAAATTCCGTTACCTACAAACTTTTCTTCATTTTCAAGACCCAACATTCTGTGACGGGCACCTGTGGCAATAATAACGCTTTTTGCTTCATATTCTCCGTCTTCTGTAATTACACTCCAGATGTTTTCTTTCTTTTCAATTGAAAGGACAGTTTCGGGTTCAATGTCTGCACCCTGGTCAAGGACTTGTTCAACAAGTTTTTCAGCAAATTCATTACCGCTCAACGTACCTGTGCCGGGGTAGTTTTCAAGTTTCGGTGAGAAAGTTATCTGACCACCGAACGCTCCTTTTTCAAGAACAATAACACTTTTATCTGCACGCAGTGCATAAAGTGCAGCAGTCAGACCGGCAGGTCCTGCACCGATAATTGCTATATCATACATATTATATATACCTCTTGTTTCCGATAATAAACAATTATATCATTTTTGAATTGCTTTTTCAATAGGAGAGGTAATTTTATTTCCACTTATTGGGGGCAAGGTTAAAATCAAGTTTTTCAGCTTTGATATACCCTCCTGCACCTTCGTTAAGTCTTGTGATACCGAATTTTACAAGGTCATTGTAGAATTTTTCATTTTCTGCAGCTCTTGTGTCGGGGTTCTTGAATTCTCCTCTGTAACTGCAGGCTTTCCAGTATCTCCAGCAGATTTCACTTTTCAGAACATTTTCAAGCTGTTTTTCAGTCTCTGCACCATCTTTTGCGACCTTCCACATTGCATCAATTTTTGCAACATCTTTTTCGTCAGCGCGAAGAACTGTAGCGCTGGATACGGGAGCGTAAATGGTAAGACCGTTTCTCGTATCAATTCTGTTTGGGATAGGTGTTATCCACCAATTTTCCATATCAATTCCGATACCACCGTTGTTGTCGTCAATGTAATTTATGAAATCAATAATGCCCTGAGCACCTTTGCCGTAATAAGCCTCACAGAAATCGTACATGTGTTTGTTTATATCGCAATAGGGGTCCCACATAAGTTTTGCAAGGAGATAGCATCTCAACTCTGCAAATTCGCCGTCAGACTCGTAAGCTGTGTAGTTGCCTTCTTCATAAATTCCTATAACATTGTTTTCTGCAAAGAACTGAATGTTACGCTGGATAACGTCAAAGTTCCCGAAGGGTGCAAGGTAATGAGAGTAGTTTGTTGTGTAGTCCCAGATGAAAAGGTTGTTGCAGATTTCACTCCATTTTCTGATATCTTCAACAAATGCATCATTCTCTTTTACTGCACCACTGTCAAGAGGTGTTGAGAATCTGCATTCAATAGAGCAGAGTCTTACAATAACGTTATCACGGGGAACAGTAATTTTCGGGGGTTTTCTTGTGTACTGATAAGCAAATGTATCCACCATAATATCGGGATAATCTTCTTTGATGTTGTCTGCAATTGCATTTACAAAACGGAGCATTGTACCTGCCTGACTGCCTTCTTCACGGTCAATTTTGCTGCATTCGGGACAAACACAGTAGTCCTGATTGTCGTTCTGTGTAACCGAAATGATTTTTGCATCAGGATTCTTTTTAAGCCAACTTCTTACACCTTTTATTGTAAGTTCAAGTGTTTCCGGATTTGTAAGGCAAAGCTGGTTTGTCGTTCTTTTAAGACTTTTGGTTCCGTAAGCAAAAAGTTCAGGCTTGGTTTCAAATAAGTTTGTATCAACAAGATATGCCATTGTGTGAGCAAAATTACCTGCATAGGAAATTGAAGAGCCGTATTCGGGAGTGATTTTTCCGTAGTCACCGTCGTTGAGTTTGTTTGCAGCCTTGTATTCATTGCTTCTTGCAGGGCTTATCCAGTCGGTTGATCTGAAAATGATTGACGGTACGTGAGTGTAGTCAATTTCTTTCGGAATTTCAAGTTTCTCGGCTTTGGGAATAACTGTCAGGTCATGTGTAAACCAATGGCAGTCAAAATATTCTTCAAGGAAAGTGTAAACAGCATAAATTGCACCTCGCTGTTCAGCACCTGAAAGAACAATTTTTTCATCAACGGTTTTTATTACAACACCGTCATCACCTAAATTTGTACGGTCAATTGTAAAGAAAGTTCCTTCACGGTTTGTTTTACCGATGATGATTTCTTTTGCTGTTTCCCGTGTTGTGTCAGTTACAATTGAGAGAGAAATTCCGCTGATTTCCTCAAGATATCCTCTGAGTTTTTCCGCAGCGTTTTTTTCTGAGGGAGTTGCATTTTCAGAGATTACAATTACATAGTCATTTGTGATTTCAAGTTTTTCTCCTGAAAAAACAGGCGTTTCAGGTTCAGAAAAAGTATGTATAAGTGTTTCGGAAGAAAATGGTACTAAAAGTGAAGAAAAGAAAAGTGAAAGCGTTACAAAGAAAGGTGCCATATAACGCGGTCTAATAAACTCCACTTTGTTGAGAAAATCGTTGAACCAATCCATTTAGAAAGCCTCCTTTAAATTCTTTATAATCAAATTATATTCTCTGATTTTTGTTACGTCAAGTAAATCAGCAAAAATAATCCTCATACAGATCTTCAAAATGGCACGGATAAACCTGGCCCTCGTTAAGAAATTTGCAGAATTCTTCTGCTTCGTCTTTTTCACCTACTGTGTCAATGATTTTTATTTTTATTCCGTTTTCGTCACAGCAACAGATTGAATAAAGGTCACCGATATCATCGGGGAGAACAGTATAAACATAGTTAAAATCAAATTTTTCGTCCATCATTATCCCCCTCATCAGTTTCTGTGGATACTATATACTCTTTTTGAACCATTGTCAATGGAAAAATGTCAGATTTCTGACATTTTAAATAAAATGCACAAATAACTAAATGATTTAAAATGATAATTTGTAATAAATAACGTGAACATTAACAAGTATTAACAACAAAAATGCGAGTAATGGCACTTGCGATATTCCGTGAATTTTGTTCGGAAAACAAAAACCTCCTTACCAACACTCGGCATAGAGAATTATTATTTTTATTTTCTTTCTCATTTTTCTTAATAAATATTCATAAACAATTCAATATTTTTCCAATTTTACTTGACAAGATGTGTATATAAGTATAAAATAACATAGATGATGTATATCTGAAAGTATGGGTACATCATGTAGTGTTTTTATTCTGATTCTTTTGATGAATAGATTTACAATTTAACAAGAAGGAGGTGCGATCTATTTTGGATACAATCGTTTGGGTAATTCTCATCGTTGCTGCCGCAGTGGTGTTTGGTGTGGCAGGTTATATCATCGGTGGTTTACATAGAAAAAAGGTTGCAGAAGCTACAATCGGTTCTGCAAACAAAGAAGCTGCTCGTATTGTCAATGAAGCTCTCACAGAAGCTGAAACTAAAAAGAAGGAGGCTATCTTAGAGGCTAAAGACGAAATTCACAAGCAGAGAACAGAAACAGAAAAAGAATTGCGTGAAAGACGCTCTGAAGTTCAGAGACAGGAACGCAGACTTATTCAGAAAGAGGAGTCTCTCGATAAAAAGACAGAATCCCTGGAAAAGAAAGATGAAATCCTCAGCCAGAAGCTGAAAGATGCCGAAGACAGATTAATCGAAATAGATAGCATCAAGAGAAGTCAGTTTGAAATGCTCGAAAAAGTTTCAGGTTATACTAAGGAACAGGCAAAGGATCATTTGCTTAAAGCTCTTGACGATGAACTCACAAGAGAAAAGTCCCTTAAAATCATGGAGTTTGAGCAGAAACTCAAGGATGAGCAGGATACAATGGCAAGAGAAGTTGTTGCAACAGCTATTCAGCGTTGTGCTGCTGACCATGCCGCAGAAGCAACAGTAAGCGTTGTTGCTCTCCCAAGTGATGAAATGAAAGGCCGTATCATCGGCCGTGAAGGCAGAAATATCAGAACTCTTGAAACAATTACAGGTGTTGACCTTATCATTGACGATACTCCTGAAGCAATCACAGTTTCAAGCTTTGATCCCGTAAGACGTGAGGTTGCAAGACTCACTCTTGAAAAACTCATTACTGACGGACGCATTCATCCCGCACGTATTGAGGAGATGTTTGAAAAATCAAAGAGAGAAGTTGAACAGACAATCAAGCAGACAGGTGAACGTGCTCTTGTTGATGCAGGTGTCAATAATGTTCACCCCGAAATTGTCAAACTTCTCGGTAAACTCAGATATCGTACAAGTTACGGTCAGAATGTTCTTAACCATGCTCTTGAAGTTTCCTACATTGCAGGTCTTATGGCAGCGGAAATCGGCGCTGATGTAAAACAGGCAAAACGAGCAGGTCTTCTTCATGATATTGGTAAAGCACTTGACCATGAAATGGAAGGTTCACACATCCAGCTTGGTGTTGAATATGCCAAGAAGTATAAAGAAAACGACGCTATCGTTCATGCAATTGCAGCTCATCACGGCGAAATTGAAACAAAAACTGTTGTTGCAGCGCTTGTTCAGGCAGCCGATGCAATTTCTGCAGCAAGACCCGGTGCAAGACGTGAAAACGTTCAGAACTACATCAAACGTCTTGAAAAACTTGAAGAAATTTCAAATTCATTTGAAGGCGTTGAACGTTCATTTGCTATTCAGGCAGGCCGTGAAGTAAGAATCATGGTTAAACCCGAAGTTATCTCAGATGACGGAATGGCTATTGTTGCAAGAGAAATTGTTAAGAAAATCGAAAGCGAACTTGAATATCCGGGACAGATTAAGGTTAATATTATCAGAGAAAACCGTGCTGTCGATTATGCAAAGTAATTATTTTCAGACCGCCGAAAGAAATTTTCGGCGGTCATTTTTCAGAATGGAGTTAATGTATGAAAATTCTCATTCTCGGTGACATTGTAAGTAATATCGGATGCGAACATGTGAGAAAAATTTTACCCGAATTAAAACGAAAAGAAGATATTTCTTTTTGTATTGCAAATGGTGAAAATTCTGCAGCAGGTAACGGAATAACACCTTTTTCTGCACAGTTTCTTTTTGACAGCGGAGTTGATGTTATCACAACGGGAAACCACGTTTACCGCAGAAAGGAAATTTATGACTTTCTCGATGAAAGACTTGACATTGTAAGACCTGCGAATTATCATGAAAATAACCCGGGCAGAGGTTACTCTGTTCAGGATATGGGACGCCTGAAAATCGGCGTTATAAATCTTGCAGGAACTTTTTCTATGGATAGTGCGGATAACCCCTTTAAAACAGTTGAAAAAGTTCTTGAAAAAATTAAAGACTGCAAAATTAAAATTGTTGATTTCCATGCTGAAACAACAAGCGAAAAACGTGCAATGGGATTTTTCCTTGACGGAAAGGTTACATGTGTGTATGGCACTCACACTCATGTACAAACTGCCGATGAGCAGATTTTGCCCCACGGTACAGCGTATATTACAGATGTCGGTATGTGTGGTGTGAAAGATTCTGTACTTGGCGTAGATAAAGATATTATAGTGAAAAAATTCATCGACGGTATGCCTGCGTTTTTTAATGCTGCAAATGGTGAATGTATGGTGAACGGAATTATTGTGGAAACAGAAGATTCTACAGGTAAAGCATTGTTTGTAAAACGTGTTAATTTTTAAAGAAAAGGGAGTGAAAAAATGAAAAAAGTGAGTCGTATTTTAAGCCTTATTTTATGTGTGGTTGTTGTGTTGACTGCTTTTTCATCATGCTCTCAGTCTTTGGGTGAATTAAAAGATGCAACTGAACAGATTGAAGATTCGGTTCAGCTGAAACTGCCTGTCTGTACTACTGATTCTTTCAATCCTTACCTTGCAACAACCCAGTACAACCTTGCTCTTACATCTCTTATTTTTGAGGGACTTGTAAAAGTAAAGGGTGATTTCACAGCAGAAAATGTTATTGCAAAAAGCATTTCTGTTATCGGTAACACGGTCAATGTAAACATGAACACCTCTTACTGTTTCAGCGATGGTTCTTCAATTGATGCGAGTGATGTTGAATATTCTTTCAACATGGCAAAAGATAGTGAAAATTTTTCAAAACAACTTGAAAATTTTGAAGATATTTCTGCATCAGGACATAGCGTTACTTTTACTCTTAAAAAGCCCGATAAATATGCTTTACTTTGTCTTGATTTTCCCATTGTGAAAGAACCCGCTGATGAAGAGGACAAAAGTGTTCTTGGTAGCGGTAAATATAAAATTGAAAATTCACAGTCACTTATTATGAATGAAAGATGGCATTCAGGAAAACTTCCCAAAGTCAGACGCATAAGACTTATTAATATGCTTGATACTGCAAGTGGTCCTGAAAGTGTTGAAACAGGAAATATTTCTTTCTATTTCCAGGATATGAGCAACGGCTCTTACGTGAGAAAAAATGTTCAGGTTCATGAAACTGCAATGACAAATCTTGTTTTTGTAGGAATGAATTCACGAAATGAACATCTTATGAAAGCAGAAGTCCGTCAGGCGATTTCTTTGCTTATTCCCAAAGAAACAATTGTGGAAGAGTCATATCTCGGTTACGGTCAGATTGCAGACACACCCTTCTTCCCCGGATGGAAAGAACTTAAAAGTGTAAGACCTGCAGAAAAGTCTGAGGCAGTGAATGAAGCAAAAGAGCTTCTTGAAAGTGCAGGATATAAAAGGGGAGAAGATTTCCTTTCAAAAATCATGAGATTGAGAATTATCGTCAATGACGATAATCCTTTCAAGGTTTCAGCGGCAGAAAATGTTGCAAGTGCTCTTAAAACTGTGGGTATTGATGCAGTGGTGGAAAAAGTTCCTTTTGAGTCAATGGAAGGACGTCTTCAGAGGGGGGAATATGAACTCTACATCGGTGAAATGAAACTCACCAAAAATATGAGTCTTTCTCCTTTCTTCTCTTATGGTGGAGGAGCATCTTACGGAATTGATTCAACTGCAAAAATTGTTTCTGCTTATGATGAATTTCTTGAAGGTAAAATCACTTTGCAGAGATTTGTTGACTTTTTTGATGTGGCAGCACCTTTTGTTCCCATCTGTTTCAGAAGTGGTATTGAAATGTACACAAATGAATTGACGGTTAAAAAATTCGGTACTGTTACGGATAGTTATGAAAATATTTATTCTTGGTATTATTGAGGATAGTTTATGCTTAATATAGTTTACGGAAAAGCAGGAAGCGGAAAAACAGAATATGTAAATAAAATCCTTACATCTCTCGCAAGAGAGGGATGTGAGGATTTGTTGCTTGTTGTGCCTGAACAGTTTTCATTTTCAGCAGAAAGGTCAATGCTTGAAGCATTAGGCCCTGTTGATTGCAACAAGGTTGAGGTTGTTATGAGTTTCAGCCATATTGCAGAAACTGTGAGAAAAGAATACGGCAGCGCAAAGCTTCGTGAAATAAGTGGCGGAGAAAAAATTCTTCTTATGTCAATGGCAGTGAAGCAGGTTGAGGACAAGCTTGAGTTTTTCTCCCGCAGAGTAAAATCAAAAGGCTTTGTGAAAGAAATGATTTCTCTCTGCGATGAATTCAGACAGAATGCACTTTCACCTGAGACAGCACTTGATTTTTGTAAAAATATCGAAAGCGGAAATCTCAGAAAAAAACT
>JAZRNJ010000058.1:0-31167 GCA_045648125.1 Acutalibacteraceae bacterium | reverse complement strand
TGGCTACGATCCGACTTGAGGCAACTGCTGACATGAGTAATTTCATTCAGAAACTTCCTGAAGATATGAAAGAAGAAATTCTTGAAATTTATCCTGATTACACTGCTGAACAGTATGCAGACATCATCTTCCGTGGTGAGTACATGAACCACTTCTACACATCACTTCCTGAAGGCTTCTACCTTGACGGTTACACACACACACCTGAAGGACAAGGTAAATTCTTTGAAGACCTCATTCCCAAACTTCTTGCAAAAGATTACATCATCGGCACAGTAATTTACTGTTGGTCTGACAGCGACAGATGTTATGTATGCGGACAGTCAGATTGTCCCGTTGAAACAGGTTGGGGACTTGTAGACGGTGAAGGAAACAGAAAACCTTCATTCTACGCGGTAAAAGAAATATTCAATAAAACTGACAGATAAATTTCTACGAAAAATCACCTCTGTCAGAATAATAAATTCTCATATAAACATTAAAATGTGGCAGACGCTTGGAAAAGCATCTGCCACATTAATTTTAAGAAACTGTTATTTATACAAGTTCAATTGTATATGCAGAGTTTGTGAACCACT
This sequence comes from Acutalibacteraceae bacterium, assembly GCA_045648125.1. Classification (GTDB taxonomy): domain Bacteria; phylum Bacillota; class Clostridia; order Oscillospirales; family Acutalibacteraceae; genus SIG575. The sequence goes on along the minus strand of JAZRNJ010000058.1, from coordinate 30,589 downwards.
GATTGGTAATGAAGTTTCTTGGTCTGAAAATAATTTCGTCCTCATAAACTTCCATCTGTATTCCTGTACCTGCCTGAAGAAGACCGTACATGTTTACAATACCAAATGTAGGAAGACTGACATAAGTTACACCATTTACCTGTTCAACAATAGGCATATCATATTTTTCGCCAACCCATGTGCATCTGATACCGCCGTGCATATGACCACTGATATAGAAAACATTTTCGTATTTTTCCATGACTGTTTTTATGTCGTTCACCGCAAGGTCAATAGCACTGTCGGGATAAATTATTTTCTGACCGTTAATTTCGTCAACCGGCCAATGACAAATCACGAAAACAGGTTTACCTTCTTTTGTTGCTTCAGCAAGTTCACTGTCAAGGAAAGCAATTTGTTCTGCTGTCATGTCCATAGCATCCCAATGACCACCATTAATAACTTCATCACCGAGAACTATAAACTTGTAACCTTCAACATCCCTGCTGTAATAGTTATGTTCATAATTTGTACCGTAATATTCATTTGCGTATCTGATAACATTTGCCAAAGCTTCTTCACGTGTAATATTGGTTACATCTCTGTCACCGACATGACCGATATCATGATTACCTGCTGCAGTAATTACAGGAACAGGACTTTTACGGATAAGTTCATAATAATATGCAAGTGAAGGTTCATCAGCATAGTTTGTAAGATCACCTGCAACTACCATAACATCAATATCATTTTTAGCATATTTCATATTTCTGAAACCTGCTTTGAGAAACTCCGGACGAAGAATTTCTGTCATTTCAATATGAGTATCCGAAATAAGTTCTGCTGTCATCAGACTTCCTTCTTTTTTGTCATCAATAATAGGAAGTTCGATACCTGCATAAGGAATCCATGTCATAATAATTGCCATGAGAAATGCTCCGAGATTGGCAAAAATAGACTGTGCAACGCTCATAATGTACACCTCTTTTTAAAAATAAATTACACATATTTTATCATACGGGAAATTATAATTCAATACTTTTTAAAAGATTTATAAAAAACAGACTGTCCTGATTACAGAACAGTCTGACATATTAATTCTTAGACCATGTCGCAGGCATTGCAACAATAATAAGTGGGAAAATTTCAAGTCTGCCAAGAAGCATTGCGAAGGTCAGGACAATTTTTGAAAAAACTGAATATCCTGCAAAATTTCCTGCAGGTCCCACTGCACCGAAACCGGGACCGATATTATTGAAACATGCTGAAACTGCACTGAAGTTTGTTTCGAAATCAAACTTATCAAGTGAAACTGCAAGAAAAAGAAGAACAAAACAAACAATATAAATTGCCAGGTAAACTGCAACTCCTGTTATTGTCTGTTCTTCAAGACGCTTCCCTTCAAAAGTAATTGTTTTAACTGAACGGGGATGAAGAAGTCTTTTTATTTCACTGCCGATTTTTTTGAAAAGTATAATAACTCGTGAAACTTTGAAGCCACCACCGGTTGAACCGGCACAAGCACCAATAAGCATCAGAGCAAACAGTATTGCTTTTGAAAATGACGGCCATAGGTTGAAGTCATCCGTTGCATATCCCGTAGTTGTAATTATTGAACCGACCTGGAAAGAAGCTTCTCTGACTGCATCAGAAACGTCATTATACATAGGATAAATATTAAATGAAATAAGCATAACCGAAGTTGCAATAACGGCAAAATATGCCCACAGTTCCGTGCTTTTCAATATAGCTTTAAAACGTCCTATGAGAATCAGGAAATAAACGTTGAAGTTCACACCGAAGAGTATCATGAATACAGTTATTACCCACTGAAGATAGGGATTATATGACGCAATACTGTCAGCTTTAATACCAAAACCGCCTGTACCTGCAGTACCAAAAGAATGAACAATACTGTCAAACCATGGCATGTTACCGAGTCTGAGAAGAAGAATTTCAACTATAGTCAGAACAATATAAATTGCATAAAGTATTTTTGCAGTATCTCTTAATTTAGGCACAAGTTTTCCCTTTACAGGACCGGGAACTTCTGCACGCATAATGTGAATAGAGCGTTTTGAAACATTTGGAATAATCGCCATAATAAAAACAAGAACACCCATACCGCCTATCCAATGAGTAAAACTTCTCCAGAAGAGAAGACCTTTGCTCATTGCTTCAACATCAGTGAGAATTGAAGCACCTGTTGTAGTAAAGCCACTTACAGTTTCAAAAACCGCATCAATGTAATGAGGAATTTCACCACTTAAAGTGAAAGGCAGAGCACCGATAAGTGACAAAATTATCCATGAGAGAGAAACTGTAAGAAAGCCTTCTTTTGAATAAATAACGTCATCTTTCTTTTTGAATATCAACATCAGAAGTGTTCCCACCACTGCAGCAACACCAATCGTTATAAGAAAAGATGAAGCACAAGCCTCTCTATATATAAGAGAAACAATATATGGCAACAAAAGCAGTATCGCTTCTGCCCATACCATTTTGCCTACTGTACTGAAGACCATTCTGTGATTCATCAGAAATTACCCCCAGTCAACAATATCGTCAAGGTTATTTACTCGATGACCTGCAGTAAGTACCACAACCTTATCATTGGCTTTTATCACATCATCACCTGACGGAATAATAATAGTTTTCTTTTCTCTTATAATACCACCAATAAGAACATTTGACTTGAAACGTATTTTTTTCAAGGGCACATCAATCACTTCACAGTCATCACGTACATAAAACTCAATTGCCTCAACTTTACCGTCCATAAGTTTATACATGGTCTCGACACTGCTACCCATTGAATTCTCAAGTGCACGTGCATATCTGACTACAATATCAGTTGTTGCAATTTTAGGAGAAATTATAGAGTCAATACCAAGTTTTTCTGCCATATCTGAAAACTCAGTTCTGTTGACTTTTGAAACAACCTTGGGAGTATTATGAGCAGATGCATAATATGAGAGAAGAATATTTTCTTCATCCATACCCGTAAGTGAAACGAATGCATCCATTGACCCAAGACCTTCTTCAAGGAGAATTTCTTCTTTTGCTGCGTCACCACAGACAACATCAACTTTGCTGAGAAGTTCAGAAAATTTCTCACACTTTTCAAGATTTGAATCAATAACTTTAACTGAACATCCGATACCAAGAAGCATCTTTGAAAGATAATAAGCAGTTCTGCTTGCACCGACTATCATAACTTTACGAGCCTGTTTCTGGAGAATGCCGAGATGTTTAAGAAGTTTCTGTACTTCAATAGGGTCTGCAGTAACAGCGACCTTGTCCCCACCTTTGAGGACAAAATTACCATCAGGAATTGTAACACTGTCACCACGCTGAACGACGCAGACAAGAAACTTGTAGTCATATTTCTTTCTCATCTGTTCAATTGTCATTCCGTCAAGGGCTGAATCAGGTTTGAGCCTGATTTCAACCATTTCAAAGTTTCTTGCAGAAAAGTTTTCTATTTTAAGTGCTGAGGGAAGTTTGAGAATATTGAAAATTTCCCTTGCAGCAAGTTTTTCAGGGTTAACAGCCATAGAAAGATTGAGATGCTGACGAAGAAGTCCTAAACTTCTGTCATTGAACTCCAGGTTTCTTATTCTTGCAATAGTATGCTTGGCACCCATTCTTCTTGCTATAAAGCAACTGAGCATGTTAAGTTCATCAGAACCTGAAAAAGCTGCAAAAAGTTCAACATTTTCAATACCTGCTTCAAGAAGAATGTCACTGTCAGCACCATTACCACAAAGTCCGATAACGTCATAAATATTTGTAATTTCACTTACAACCGAAGGATTGTTGTCTATCACAGTAATATCGTGACCTTCAGCAGAAAGACTTTCAACAAGCGCTCTGCCGATTTTACCACAACCTACAATTACAATGTTCATTAAAAAAACATCTCTTTTCAAAAGATTATTGTCTGTGTATTGTACTACAAAAAGATAAAAAAGTCTATACCTTTTCGGATTAATTTACAAATATTATTTCCCATAAAAAGTAAAGATGCAGGAAGCTTATGCCTCCTGCATCTGAAATTTATTAGGAATTAGTATGTTTCCATTGTTCCGTTCTGTTTGAGTGTTGCATCCATATTTGCAAGAGAAATCATAACTGAAACATCCATTGCATCTATGTAACCATCATTTACTAAATCAAGTACCTTAAGTATAACATCATCAGGTTCTTCACCTGAGTTCACAACTTCTGCGATGTAAGCAACATCAAATGTATCGATAACTGCGTCACCGTTAGCATCACCGAATACAAGAACTGTGTACTGAGCAAGTATTGAACCATCTTTTGTACTTACAAACTCAATAACTGTGCCTGTACCGAAACCGTTAATTGTTTCTCTGATTCTGAGTTCAGCTTCGCCGACAAACTTAATAAGTGCTTCTGCATCTGAAGACATTGCACCTTCTTCAAAACCATAGATGTAACTGTTTGAACCTGCTTTACCTGAACCTTCTGAAATAAGTCCGCTACCTTCCCAGATAATCTGGAACTTGTATGCCATCTTTGCAGTAGCAGCAATAATTTCTGCTGTAAGAGCATTAATTGCATCCTGTTCGTTGATCTTTGTATTATTATCGTAAAGATCTACGTCATACAACAGGTTCTGTACCAATTCCCAGGTTGACATATCGAGTGTGTAATCTGAGTTGGTCATTTCTTCATATTTTGCGTTTGCTGCATCTCTTGCTGCATAAAGTGCATCAAGCTCAGCAGGTCTCATATTACCTTTAAGATGGTTAAGTGCGCTTTCAATTGCGTCTGCCTTTTCGTTTACTTCAGCCTGATGTTCTTTTGACAAGCCGTATTCAACTGCATCGAGTGCACTCTGAACAGCATCTATATCTTCGTCAAAGTAATAATCTCTATTGTTTTTGATTATTCCGTTGAAATCAGCTTTTGCATTTTCGATTCTTGTATAATCTGCAGGTGAGAATTTAAGTTCACCTATCAATTTTCTGATTTCAGCAGCAATAGGAGCAATTTCATCCTGTCTGTCGATAGTGATGCTCATATCAACTTTTTCTACATATTCCTGAAGAGGCTTGAAAGATTCAGCAGTATAAGTGCCTTCTTCATCCTGTTTAGCCTTAAGAACATTATATTCTGCTTTAGCTTCATCAATTTCTGAATAGTCAGCTCTTGCAAGTTCAAGTTTTTCAAGTGCCTGTTCAATGGCTGTTATATAAGCATCAACATATGATTGCTCTCTGATATTATATTCCCAGTTAATGCCCTGGATTACATTTTCAACTACTCTTATTGAATCCTGTGAATAGGGATATTTACCATCTTTACCTTCATTGTAGAAATTACGTGCATCAGTTATTGCTGCTTCAACCTTTGAGTAGTCAGCGCCTTTAAGTTTGAGCTGGTTTACTGCACCGTAAATTGCATCAATCTGATCCTGCATAATCTTCAAATGCTGTTTATCAGCTGTATCACGGCATTTAAGGTTCCAATCAATATTTTCTTTCGCAATTACCGGTAAAATAACTTCGTCATAGTTTTCATATTCGCCGGTGTCATGTGTTTCTGCAAAAGTAATAGCAGCGTTAAGTCTTGTATAGTCAGCAAGTTTAAGATGATCATCTGACGTAGCAAGAACTGCATAAATAGCTTCTGCCATTGCATCTACTTCAGCCTGTCTGTCTTTTGTAAGACCTGCTTCAACATCTGCGATTGCCGTGTCAAGAGCGTCTACAAAATCTTTCTCAAAATCTGAAAGAGGTTCAATATCTCTTGCTGCTTTAATAGCATTGTTTACTTCTGTATAATCTGCTTCAGCAAGTCTGAGCTCTGAAAGTGCCTCACGGATAGCATCTGCATAAGCATCTACCTGATCCTGTTTATCAAGTGTGAGTTCCCAGTCAATACTGTCGATAACAATCTGAACTCTACCGAAGTTTGCATACCAATCTTTGTTGGGATAATTCTCAACTTCTTCAATGAGAGTTTCAACTTCTGAATAGTCTGCAGGAATAAATCCGAGTTTTGCAATAGCATCGCGGATTGCTTTTTCCATTGCGTCAACTTCATTCTGCTCTACAATTTTCTTGCCATATTCAACTGCAGCAATTGCTTTGTCAACAATTTCAAAGTTTGCATAGTCAGCTCTGTTATAAGCATTAGCATCAGCAATTGCATCTTCAACACCTGAATAATCAGCGTCTTTGTAGTTTTCATAAACAAGTGCTGCAAGAGCATTTTTAAGATTCTCAGCAACCTGGTCAACTTCGTCCTGCTGATCAAATGTTGCACCATAGTCAATTGTTTTGACAACTGCCTCGATAGCGTCTACATATTCCTGTTTGTAAAGAGCAAGAACTTCATCTGAAGGAATCTGAGCAACATATCCGTCAAGTTCAGTAAAATCTGCCTTTACTTTTTCAAGGTTGTCATATGCACTCTGAATAAGTTCAATAAGTCTGTTCATTTCCTCACGGTCAGCATATGATTTTCTGTCTTCGCCTGTATAAGTAAGGTATGTTTTAGCAAGGAACATGTAACCCTCAACTCTCAGGCTACTCCATGTGCTATAGGAAGCTGCAACATATTTTGACTCTTCATGTTCGGGAGTGAGTTTGAGAACATTCTGAAGTTCTGTTGTATCAAGAGCACGATATTTTTCAAGTTCTTTGTTTATAATATCAAGGCTTCTTGTAATCTCATCAACTTCATCCTGTTTGTCTTTTGTGTAATTCGTTGCTGCCTTTGCCTGATTGTAGAAGTCATTTAAATAGTCCCAGACTTCATCAAATCCTTCTGCATTTACAAAAAGTTGTCCCTTGTCATATTCGGCAAAAATATCTTCAGAGATTCCGATCTGTACCTGTAACGCTCTTATATCTGCCGGACCATATTTAAGAGCTTTCTTTGCATCAACCAATGCACTGAGACACTTATTGATTTCACCCTGTGAATCTGTTTTGAGTGAGGTTGAAAGTCCTTTTGCTGCTTCTGCTGCGTTTTTATAGCTATCCCATGTTACATTTGAATAAAGATTATCTCTTTCATGGTTTTGTTTAAATGTTTCATATTCCTGGAGAGCTACGTTGAGATATGTATAAACTGCATCGGAGTATGCAAGATTTGCTGTCAGACTGCGGAGTTCTGAAACATATCCGTTAACTATGAGTTGGTCAAATCTGTAAAGGTTACGATCATAGCCTTTGTATTTATTTTCAACTGCATCTACTGCAGCCTGTGTATAAAGACGGATTGTGGTATTACCAAAAGTGCCACCATCTATAGTATAAGACGCTTCATAAGTTTTTACATCTACAGTATTATTTTTTACTGCAGAAAATTCATTGTAGGCTGTTGTCAATACTGTATAGTCTGCACTTACACGAGGATCAAGGGCTGTCTCTGCGTCTTTAATAAAATCACCTGCAGCCGCAGCGTCAGCATACTGACAAGCTAAACGGAAAGCATAGTTAGGTCCGGGAATTGCCATACCTACGAGAGCTGTCAATTCAAGAATATAAAGATAATAATTCCATGTATCAGCTGTATAATAACTCTTTTCAAGACTTTTATCAATGTACTGATCGTACAAATTGAGCGCCGCGTTTTTTTGAGCATCGTTTCTGTAATACATTTCAACGTTATGGAAATCATTACCATCATATTTAAGTTTGAAATTAAAATAACCATTAGGCATTGAATTCATCTCAAACCATGTTGTGGTAACATCGCCTGAACCATACATTTCAACATAGTCCCAATGAAGAGTTCTCAAAGTTATAGTGTTTGGATAAGCACCTTCCAAAGCAAAGGATTTATCCACTGAACCTGTACCTGCGATAGCATTACTTGATGTTTCCTGATTAGAAGTCAGAACGATACTGGGTGTCTGTACATAAAGTGAGTTAATCGCACCAAAACTACCAAAATAGTAACGGTCACCGGGTCTGGGAGGTTCTGGTGAATATGTACCCAATGCACCTGTCTGCTGACCATTTGCAGAAACAGCACCAAAGCCGTAACCTGTCATACCTTCATATATAACATTTCCGCCATTGTCAAGAAGGTTATAGTTACATTCATAACGGATAAGACCTGCAAGACCTGCAGCAATACTGCCTGTTACACCGAATGTTTTGCCTGATTTATCACAAACAACACCTTGAGCATTTGCATCAACATACGCAGTTGTAAGTGCAGATGTCTCATCCTGATAATACCTGATTGTAGCGGTAATTGAATTTACCTTAATCTGGTAACCTGATACTTTACTCTTAATAGTAATAGATGTGTTGAATGAAGTACCTGTTGCATCGCCATTCTGTACAAGACTGAATGCATTGATAGCTTCGATGCCGCCTCCTGCCGGTACTGCAGCAGCAATAAGTGATCCGAATCCCATGGAAACAGATGTCATCATTACTGCGATTACGAGCAAGAGAGATAACAATTTCTTTTTCATAACATACTCCGCCTTTCGTTTTAGTTTAATGAAAAATAAATTTTAAAATCATACGGGATTTAATCTACAAACAAAAATGGGTATAAAATGCCATTTATAGATATAATCTCATAGTTATTATATAGCAAAGTCAACTGATAATCAAGTGTTTTGGCAAATTTTCTTGAAATTTTGTACAAAATAAATAAAAGTAGCAGTTTCTGCTTTGACACAAAACCTGCTACTGTTCTTTTATACCATATCTGATTGAGATTTTATTTCAGTTGAACAATCGTTACGCCATGTTCACCTTCACCATAAATGCCAAGGCGATAGCTTTTAATGAAAGGATTACCTTTAAGATACTGCTGAACAGCACTTCTGAGCACACCTGTTCCTTTTCCGTGAACAACAGTAAACTCATTAATACCAAGACGGTAAGCCGTATCAATATATCGGTCAAGAGTCATAATCGCTTCATCTGCAGTCATACCTCTCAGGTCAACCTTTGTTTCCGCCTTTGCGGTACTTCTTGCCTCAAAGTTTGATGAGTTGTTTCTCCTTACAGGCTGCGGTTTTTTCTGCACCTGTTTTTCAACGAGTCTTAAATCAGAAATGTGAACACGAGTTTTAATTGCACCTGCCACAACTCCCACTTCACCTTTTTTATCGGGAAGTGAGGTTACTTCTGCTTGTTTTGCAAGACTTGCAATTACCACAGTGTCTCCGATTTTAAGGTCTCTCGGAAGAACATAATCTTCATCTTCTGCAAGATTCATTACCGGGTCTGCTGCACTGTCAAGTGCTTCCATGCCTTTTTTGACTGCAGAACGTGCACGTCGGGCAAGGTCTGCTGCATCCTTGACTTTTTTCTGTTCTTTTTTCAGTTTATCAAGTTCACCCAGAAGTGCATAGGATTCACGTCTTGCACCGTCAACAATTTTAACTGCTTCGTTACGGGCTTTTTCAATTTCCTTTTCGCGAAGAGAAGAAATTTCCTCTTTTTGTTTTACAGCCTCTGCTTTCATTCTCTCAGCGTCACGAAGAATACGTGATGCTTTCTCTTTTTCTTCTTCCATTGCTTTACGTGTTGCTTCAAGTTTGTCATAAACTTCTTCAAAGCGTGTGCTTTCAGTGTCAACCAACTGACGTGCTCTTTCAACAACCTTTGATGACATCCCCAGTCTTTCAGAAATTGCAAAAGCATTTGATTTACCAGGAACACCAATAAGCAATTTATAAGTAGGTCTCAGTGACTGAACATCAAATTCACATGAACCGTTTTCAACCCTTTCAGTATCAACCGCGTAGGATTTAAGTTCTGCATAGTGGGTTGTTGCACCAATCTTTGCCCCTTGGAGATGAAGTGTTTCAAGAATTGACGTTGCAAGAGCCGCACCTTCAACAGGGTCTGTACCTGCACCAAGTTCATCTATAAGAACAAGACTCTTATCATCTGCGATTTTAAGTATCTCAATTATATTTGTCATGTGAGCACTGAATGTAGAAAGTGACTGTTCAATACTCTGCTCATCGCCGATATCAGCAAGAACACTTTCAAAAACCGAAATACGGCTTCTGTCAGAAACCGGAAGCATAAGTCCGCACATTGCCATAAGTGACATAAGTCCGAGAGTTTTTATGGAAACTGTTTTACCGCCGGTGTTAGGACCTGTGATAACAAGAGTATCAAAATCTTCTCCCAGTCTTATATTAACGGGTACAACTTTATCTTTTGAAATAAGAGGATGACGTGCATTATTCAGTTCAATAATTCCATCATTATTGAGCATAGGAACAGAAGCATTCATTCTGTAAGCAAGCTGAGCTTTTGCAAAAATAACATTCAGCTCAACTGCACACGCATAACTGTTTTTTATTGTGTTTGAAAATTCACCACACTGAGCTGAAAGTTCAGCGAGAATTCTTTCTATTTCATCACGTTCCTGAGCCTGGAGAACTTTGATTTCGTTGTTTGCTTCAACTACTGCTGCAGGTTCAATGAAAACAGTTGCACCTGAAGAGGATGTGTCATGAACAAGACCTGAAATTTCACTTCTGTGTTCATTTTTAACAGGAACAACAAATCTGCCGTTTCTCATCGTGATGATGTTTTCCTGCAGATATTTCTGATTACCTGATGAACGGATAAGTTTGTCAAGTTTTTCTCTTATGTTTGATTCCTGATGTCTTATTTTTCTTCTGATTGTCTGAAGAAGAGGAGATGCATTGTCGCTCATTTCTTCCTCTGAAACAATTGCATTTGTAATTGCATCTTCAAGAAATTTATTAGGACTTAGCGCATCAAAGAAAACATCAAGAATAGTCTCAACACCTGAATTTGTACTTCTCCATGTAACAATTGAACGAATAACATGAAGTACTGACGCTATATCAAGCAATTCTTTCATGCTGAGAACACTACCTGCATCTGCACGACTCAGAGCATTATTCACGTTTTTAAGACCTCCGAAAGCAGGACCCCCAAAACGTGCAAGAAGCATGTGTGCGTCTTTTGTCTGATTAAGAAGTGACTGTGCCATTTCAAGAGATGTTTCAGGTTTAAGAGAAAGTGCAATTTCTCTTGCATCGGGACAAGCTGTATGTTCTGCCAGCATTTCAAGAACTTTAGGCAGTTCAAGGGCATTTAAATCTCTTTGTCTGAATTTCATTCGGTTTACCCTCTTTTTCATAATAAATGGTAAAAATCAAGTGTTTTGAATTTTCTCTGAAGCATTGACAAAGTATATTTCTCTGTCAACTGAGAAAGAGCATCAAGACTTGATTCATTAAGATTAAAATTAAAAATTTTCTGTCTGTCACTGAGAACAATATGTCTTACTGCAGAAATCACACTCATGGGAACTTTCATCCCTAAATGACCGCAACTTCCACAAAAAATGTTGCCGTTTGTTGTGTCAAAAAACATGTTTTCGTCTTCATATTTTCCGCAATTGTCACAAGCAACAATATTGGGCATATATCCTCCAAGAGAAAGAATTGAAAGTTCAAAAACTGATTTTATAAGTTTTTCATCCCGCTTCTCATTCATCAATAGCATAAGTGAGTTGAGAATAAGTTTCAGATATTCTTCCGTATTTTCTTTCTCAGGTGTAAGAGTTTCACAAAGTTCTGCAAAATACTGAGCAAGTGCAATTTTATTTACATCGTTTCTAAGGTTAAAAAATACTTCTTTGGGTTTTGCTGCTTCAATTATGTAAGAGCCTCGCTTTTCAGCAATTCCTAATTCGGAAAAAGCAAAAAGCTGAGTAGCCGAGCCTGTACGTGAGCCTATTTTTTTAGCCCCGTAAACGTATGCCCTGATAATGCCGTATTCACGTGTAAGAACCGTTACCGTTCTGTTTTGTTCGCCCGAACTTTTTTCCCTGATTATCAGACCGTCCGTGTTTATCATTACAGGCTTTTTCCTCTCTGTTTTTATTTGCACAATAAATTAAATAATCATCAACTTTACCGCTGAGAACAAACTTATTCCACAACATGTCATCGTTTTTCATCCTGATCCCCTCCTGCAAATAATTTCTGCAGAAAAAGGAAATTTAATCTTGGAAAAATTTAAATGTTATATAAGTGACATATCGGTGCGTTATTCTTCTGCTTTTTTAAAATTGACAAGAATGTGACAAGATGGCACTTTTCTCACCCGAAGGTGTATCGTGTATACTCCGAGTGGTGAAAAAGTGACATATTGGTGCGTTATTGTCAATTTTACTCGTTATCTAAGCCGAAGTTGTGTATAAGACCTTCACGGTTTCTCCAGTCTTCTTTGACTTTAACCCAGCATTGAAGATTGATTCGGCAATCGAAGAATTTTTCCATATCTTCTCTTGCTCTTGTGGAAATAGTTTTAAGTGTTTCACCTTTTTTGCCAATAACCATTCCTTTGTGGCTGTCTTTTTCGCAATAAATAATTGCTTCAATATCAAGAAGATCTGAGTTATCTCTTTCTCTCATTTTTTCAACGCTCACTGCGATTCCGTGAGGTACTTCCTTATTCATTCTTCTGAGAATTTTTTCCCTGATAATTTCAGCTGCAATAACTCTCTCAGGCTGGTCTGTAAGAGTGTCTTCGGGGAAGAAATGAATCGACTCAAAAGCAAGACCTTTAAGCTCATCAACAAGTTCTTTTATATTTGCGCCGTTCTGTGCAGATACAGGTACAATTGATGTGAAATCATAAAGTTTTGACATTTCCATAATTCTTGCCATAAGTTCTGTTTTATCTGCAAGAGTGTCAACTTTGTTTATAGCAAGAATGACAGGCATTTTTTCTTTTTTGAATTTCTCAATAAGTTCTGTTTCTGCCTGACGAAGTTCACCTTTCGGTTCAATAACGAAAAGACATGCATCAACACCTGAAATACTGTCGCTGACTGCTTTCACCATTTTTTCACCAAGTTTATTATGAGGTCTGTGAAAACCGGGTGTATCTGTAAAAACAAGCTGTGTTTCACCTTCTGTGAGAACACCCACAATTTTAGTTCTAGTGGTCTGAGGTTTATTTGATACGATGGCAATTTTCTGCCCTATCATTTTGTTGAGTATTGAAGATTTACCCACATTGGGACAACCTACAATTGCAATAAACGCTGTTTTAGTATTCATAATTTTACTCCTGAAAAAAGCCGTATTAAAATACGGCTGATTTTATTATTTCTTTTTACCGCAAGGTATTCCTTTTATAATAAAGATAAAGGTAGCAATAAGACTAAGTACAAGTATTACCAAAAGGTAAAGTCTTTCTTTATAGTATTCTGCCATTGTTCTGAAAGCATCGGGTTGAAAAAGAATTACAACACCGATAATCACAGAAAATATTGCAGAAACAAGAACCGCACCTGCAGCTGCATCCTTTGAAATTTTTGCAAGTGAATTTTTTGTTTGTGTTGCAAGGTCAACAGCCTTTTCAACTGCCGTATTTACAATTTCCAGAGAAAAAACAAGTGCATTACAAAGCAGGATTATTGTCCAATCTGTTTTTGTCAGAACAAAGAAATCGTAAAAGAGAAGATATGCGTACATATAAACACAAAGAGAAAAATGAGCTCTCATATTTCTTTCGTTTTTAAGGCACCATATTATGCCGTTTCCCGCATACACAAAGCTTCTGAGCAAACCTTTCATTTATTCGTCACCCATGTAGTAACTGCCGTTTCTCTTCAGTCCTAACTGAGTGAGAACAGTTTCTTCTTTTTCTCTCATATGTACGGCTTCAATTCCACCGTTTTCATGGTCATAGCCTAAAAGATGAAGCATTGAATGAACTGTAAGGAAAGCCACTTCACGTCTGAGAGAATGACCGTAAGCCTCTGCTTGTTCCATTGCTTTTTCAAGTGAAATTACAATATCACCAAGCATCTGCGCTCCTGTATCGTTATTGATATCGTAAACGCCGTCAATTCCCAACGGGAAAGACAAAACATCTGTGGGGCGGTCCACATCTCTGTACTGTTTGTTGAGTTTATGGATTTCTTCATTATCAACAAATCTTACACTTATTTCAGCAGGTGACAGAAGATTTTCCATTGTAAGTACGGCAATGCAACACTGTCTTACAAGAAGATGGATACCTGTAGGAATTTTATGCACCTTCTGGTCGTTGCTGATGATAACTTTTACCTTTCCTCTTTCTTTCATTTTTTTCACTCCCTCAATTGTTACCTCTCTGTTCGTTTCTTTCATAAGCTTTTACGATGTCCTGAACAAGTCTGTGTCTTACAACATCCTTTTCACTGAAACGTACAGTATCAATATCGTCAATATTTTTAAGAATTTTGATAACTTCCACAAGACCTGATTTTTTTCCGTCAGGCAGGTCAACCTGAGTTACGTCACCTGTAATTACCATTTTTGAATTGAAACCAAGACGTGTCAGGAACATTTTCATCTGTTCTCTGGTCGTATTCTGTGCTTCGTCAAGAATAATAAAACTGTCATCAAGAGTTCTTCCTCGCATATATGCAAGGGGCGCTACCTCAATTGCACCTCTTTCCTGATATTTCTGAAAACTCTCAGCACCGAGCATATCAAAAAGAGCATCATAAAGTGGTCTGAGATACGGGTCAACCTTCTGCTGCAGGTCTCCGGGAAGAAATCCCAGTTTTTCACCTGCCTCAACTGCAGGACGAGTGAGAATAATTCTGTTTATCTGCTTCTGTCTGAAAGCCGTAACAGCCATTGCAACTGCAAGATAAGTTTTACCTGTACCTGCAGGACCTACACCGAAAACAATTGTATTGTCACGGATTGCCTGTGTATATCTTTTCTGGCCGAGGGTTTTCGGTTTGATGGGTTTTCCTTTTGCTGAAATGCAGATGCAGTCTGAAGACATACCCTCAAGCTTGTCCTCGTTTCCCTCACCAACAAGGGAAATAACATATCTGATATTCTGTTCAGACAAAGTTTCACCTTTATTGATGAGAGTAAGCAAACCGTTAATGGCTTTTGAAGCCTTTGAAACATTCTCAGCTTCACCTGTAACTTTAAGTTCACTGCCACGACTTACAACTGCAACTGAAAACTCATTTTCAATCATTTTTATATTTTCATCAAAACTACCGAACAGGCTTACCGCCTGCTCCATTCTGTCAACGTTAATTATCTGCTCGTACAAAATGAGACCTCCGACAACTTATTCTTAACTATTATACCATTTTCATTTTTATATGTCACTATTTTTGTGAATTTTTTCTGAATTTTTTTATTTTTATATATTCTCATCAAGCGTCAGGTCCATGGGAACGCTCTCTGCTATGTTTTCAATGCAGTCAAAAGTTGATGATATCATGAAAAACTTTTCATCAGCCTTAATTTCAGATGTCATATTTTCTATCTGAACATCATCAAAAGACTTGTCAATGTCAGAAAAATATTTTTCTGCACACATAAGTTTAAATGCAGAGGGAGCAAGTCTTACTTTTTTATTTTCAAAAAGACTGAACTTTTCTTTTGTGATGCCTACAGGAAGTTTTTCTCCGTCAGAAGAAAGGAAATCTTCTGTGCGTGAAAAATTATATTCTCCTTTCGGTGTCATTATATAATTCACAGGAAACGTAACAGAAAAAAACGTCATAAATTTTTTTGTTCTCACATCACCATAAACTCTCATATCCTGAACAGAAGACATATTAGCTGATACCACATTTTTTGTCCGTGCAAATACATTGGCATCAGCTTTGTAGAAGCTTACACTTTCATCTTTATTTATTACCGCACCGCTTACTATTATGTCCCCTTTTTCAACGGCACTTCCTTGTGTCACCACAGGTGTTCCGATAAAATTTTCTATTTTAATAATCTGTCCCGAATCAGATGCTGCAATATTGTAAGGCTTTTCATTATCTTCTTGTTCTATTTCTTTTTTCACCTGTTCTTTAATTTCAATTGTCACTCTACAGCCGTCAATGTTTACTGCATTCCACATAATACCCTCAACTTTTGTCAGTGCTTCTGATGCAATTTCTTTTACGTTAAGACTATCTTTCTTTACTCCTGTTTTTACACCTAATTCACCAAAAGAATTTATAATTTTCTCTGAGGGAAGATTTTCATTTCCTGAAACAGATATCACCCATATTCTTCCCGACAAAAAGTTTGTCATTATTACCATAAACAAAAGTCCTGCAATTATCCCTGTTCTTTTTCTGTTTCTGTGAATAAAAAAAGGCAGTCCGTGTTTGCTGATGATACGGACTTTCATTCCTGATTTTTTTGCAACTTTTCTGATTTTAACATAAGACCTTACTCCACATTCAGCAGTAATGGTATCCTTTTGCATTTTCACATTTCTGATATCAATTTTATTTCCTGAACACAGATTGATAAATCTTTCAGGAAAACCTCCTTCGCCATAAAAAACAACATATCCTTTTAAAAAATCAAGAAAATTCTCCCAGAACATTTTATCACCTCAACCAAATTCTATTGTCAGAATATTCCCTGAAAGAACAGCCTGAGATGTACCGTATTCTTTCATGCACAAATCACTTCCGCAAAACAGAATCGTATTTTTTCCCATATTGAGTTTTATTCTTTCTTCACTGTATTCAAGAATTCCTTCACACTGATTAACAATTGCTTCACGGTTTCCGAAAAGTTCAATGTGGTTATATCCGTTCACAATAGTTTTCGGTATACCTAATTCTTCAGTAATTCTTTCTCCAAAATTAAATTTACCCGCCATAATTCACTCCCCCTCTCTATGTAAAAAATATGTTTTAATCACGGTTTATATTCATATATTTAAAGGGGTGATAACTTTGAAAAAACTTTTATCCGAAAAAAATATTAAAATAATTCTATACATACTTCTTTGTGTTATTTCAGTAATTTTGTTGTTGAAATTCCCGTTGCTTTCTACCGAGGGAATAAGGAAAGGTCTTGAACTTTGTGCCGGAACAATGATACCATCACTTTTTCCCTTTCTTGTTATTTCTTCATTCGCTGTATCAAGCGGTATTATCCGACTTTCAGGTAATACTATCCGAAAAATTTTCAAAAAAGCTCTGCGACTTTCACCAACTGCAGGAATGGTTGTTTTTTTCTCACTTTGGTCAGGATTCCCTGTAGGATGCTCAATGGCTGAAAACCTGCTTTCACAAAATAAAATTTCTTCAGATGAAGCCAAAAGAATAATGCTTTCTTCTGTCAATGCAGGTCCTGCCTTTGTAATCTGTGCAGTAGGTACAATGATGTTATCGTCCTTCAGAGCAGGAATTATAATTTATACATCCCTTACTTCGGCTTCATTAATAATTGTATTTCTTAC
The DNA here is from genome assembly GCA_045648125.1 of Acutalibacteraceae bacterium. Lineage (GTDB taxonomy): Bacteria > Bacillota > Clostridia > Oscillospirales > Acutalibacteraceae > SIG575. The sequence goes on along the minus strand of JAZRNJ010000058.1, from coordinate 13,376 downwards.
ACGTTTTATTCTGCCTGAGTTAAAAGAAAAAAACGAAACCGTCACAACACACCCTGACTTTTCAGAGGCTCTTGTGACAGCAGTTTACAGTGCATCAAAATCAATGTTTTCAATTTGCGGATGGATTCTTATTTTTTCTTGTTTTCTCAATATTACAACAGGACTGTCTGATAATGAAAATTTTTTAACTCTGTTCTATTCAATAGCAGAAGTTTCATCCGGTTGTAAAAGTTTTGCAAAATCAGGAAATCCCGTTATTTTTTCTGCCGTTATCGGTTGGGGAGGGCTTTGCGTTCATTGTCAGGTTCTGCCTTATGTGAGAAAAACAGGACTTAAGTTCCGTTACTTTTTCTGTGGAAGAATCCTTCACTCAATGCTCTCAGCACTTATATGTGCAGGACTCGTAAAAATCTTCCCCTGTGACATTTCCGTTTTTTCTTCCGGTACATCTGTTATATCACAAACTTTTGCAGTAAGTGCACCTGCAACTGCAGGGCTTCTCATTATGTGTGCAATTTTTATTTTAGACCTTGATACTCACAAAAAAATGTGCTAAAATAAGATAAAAGGAGGGTAGGTCCATGAACAAAAAACAAATGACCATTATGAAAGAAGATTATTGCTGTGCTATTTGCGTTCACGGACAAAGAGCCGCGGACAGTCATCTGATTCTCTGTTACAAAAAAGGGATTCTTCAACCTGATTTCAAGTGCCGTTCTTTTAAATATGACCCCCTGAAACGAGAACCCAGAAGTGCACCTGAACTCCCGGAATATACTTTTGAAGATTTCAGACTGTAATAATGAAAAAAGCAAAACTGCTTCACCTTTGGTGAAGCAGTTTTTTATGCAACCCTATTATCAAAACTTACAACGTTTGAATAATTTCTCGTCTGTACAGCTTTTTGCATTCTTTTGGCTTTTACGTAATCTTCTACACTGACACCCGCTTTATGTGCCTTCAATTTAAGTTTCAGGTATCTGACAAGAATTTTTTCAAACTCTTTGAGTTCTTTTTCATAAAGAAAGCCTACAAAAAGTACTGCCGCAAAAATTACTCCGAAAACGATTAAAAGTGTTAAACTAAGTGACATATCTATTACTTCCTTTCATCAGAGGTCTTAAGGGGCCTCTTATGTAAAATTATGCTGAACGTTTGTTCTTTATGTCACCATTATAACACAAATTTTTCATTTGTCAACACAAATGTTCGTTTTTATGTTTGTTCAAGTCCCAAAACATGGACTTAACTCATGGATTTTTACTTATTTATAAAAATTTTTCTTTATTTTTCCCATAATGTAGAAAAAACTTTTTAAATATGGTATAATTTTTATATTAAATTTGCGGAGGAATTAAAAATGAAAGTACAGGTTTATAAAACAGCAGAAGAAATTGCAGAAGCAGTAGGCAGAATTATCATAAAAAGAGTTGCTGACGAGCCTTCATGTGCAATCGGTTTTGCTACAGGCGCATCTCCCGTTCCCACTTACGAATACATAGTAAACGAATTCAACAAAGGTAACATTTCTTTCAAGGACATGAAAACATTCAACCTTGATGAATACTGTGACCTTCCCGTTGATGACAAAAACAGTTATCACACCTTCATGCATGAAAATCTTTTTGACAAAATCGACGTTCAGGCAGAAAACATCAACTTCCTTGACGGCAACGCTGAAGACTACGATGCAGAAAGCGCAAGATATGCTGAAGCTATCAAAAATGCTGGCGGAATTAAAGTTCAGATTCTCGGTATCGGCACAAACGGCCACATCGGTTTCAACGAACCTGCTGATGCTTTCACAGACGAAGCTTTCAAAGTTACTCTTACACAGAGCACAATTGACAGCAACCAGAAATATTTCGGTGAACAGGCAATGCCCAGATACGCTATGACAATGGGTATCGGAAGCATTATGCGTTCAGAAGAAATCGTTCTCATTGCAACAGGCGAAGCAAAGGCAAAAGCAATTGCAGCAGCAGTAAATGGTGAAGTTACACCTCAGTGCCCCGCTTCAATTCTTCAGACACACGAAAATGTTACATTCTTCGTTGATGAAGCAGCAGCAAGTCTTCTTTAATCAAATAAGTAAAAACACGTTCTGCCAACATTAATGACAGAACGTGTTTTTTTATTTTCTGAACACAAGTATCTCAAAAGAATATGTGATTTTTTCAGGTGGTGAAGAAAAAAGTTTTTCTGTATCTTTTTCTGATGTTTTGTAGTAATAAGGAGTCATCATAAACAGATTTTTTACATCATCTTCATTTTCCATTTTCATCACGCCGTCAACGGAAAACTTCTGAACAAAAGTGAAATTTTCCATTTCATACGGCTTTACTTCATTTTTATAAGGGTTATCGTAAATTGCTTTTTTTAGTTCCCACAGATGATTTTCAGCAGGGATAACATAGACAAAGTATCCGTTCTTTTTAACAACTCTGTCAAATTCACTTTCACACAAAGGAGAAAATACAGAAAGAAGAACATCTGCACATTCATTTTCTATGGGCAGATGAAAAACACTTGCTGCTGCACATTTGATTTTCTTATCTCTTTTTGCAGTAATTTTCATTGCATCCTTTGAAATATCGACTGCAAAAATCTCTGCATTTTCAAGAAAATCAGAAATTCCTTTTGTGTACCAGCCTTCACCGCAACCTGCATCAATTATGACAGGTTCTTTTTCAGTATATTCCCCGAGAACATCACAAAGTTTTTCTCTCAAAGGAAGATAATAACCCTTTTCCAGAAAATCGTGACGTGCTTTTATCATCAGTTTATTATCCCCGTGATTTCCTGCAGGAAGATTATTAGGAAGAAGGTTTATGTAACCGCTTTTTGCCTTATCAAAAGAGTGTCTGTTTATGCACACTGCACCTTTTTCAAGTTCAGTTAGCTTTTCCCCACAAACGGGACAAAGAAAATATGTCATTTTATCACCTCTGAAATTTTATGCAACTTTTCTTTTCAACTATAGATTACTGATAAATTATAATTTAGCATACTGATGTTTTTCTTCATATTAAATAACATTGCTCCATACAATAATAACATATTTGCAAAATAAAAGCAAAAACTCTTGACAAATTTTCTGAACAGAGTAAAATTAACTATATACGGTTATATAAGGAATGATTTTATGATTTACAATAACGTTCTTGAGGCTATGGGAAGCACTCCCATTATCAGACTCAACAACATGGTTGACGAAGACAGCGCACAGGTTCTTGTAAAATACGAAGGACTTAACGTTGGCGGTTCAATCAAAACAAGAACTGCATACAACATGATTATGCAGGGTGAAAAAGACGGTCTTATCAATAAAGACACAATTATCGTTGAGCCTACAAGCGGAAATCAGGGTATCGGTCTTGCGCTTGTTGGTGCTGTAAGAGGCTATAAAACAATTATAATAATGCCTGACAGCGTAAGCGAAGAAAGAAGAATGCTTGTTGAACATTACGGTGCAGAAGTGAAACTCATCCACGATGATGGAAACATCGGCGAATGTATCGAAAATTGCCTCAAAACTGCGATGAAAATGGCAGAAGAAGACGAAAGAGTTTTTGTTCCTCAGCAGTTTACAAACCCTGCAAACCCTGCAGTTCACAGATATCACACAGCTCTTGAAATTATGGAACAGGTTGCAGAACCTATTCACGGTTTCTGTTCAGGTGTCGGTACAGGTGGTACAATTTCAGGTATCGGCGAAGTTCTTAAAACAAATTATCCTGATATTACAATATGGGCAGTTGAACCTGAAAACGCTGCAATCTTAGCCGGTGGTAACATCGGAACACATCTTCAGATGGGTATCGGTGACGGACTTATCCCCGATAACCTTAATCAGAAAGTTTACGACGATATTTACATAGTAACTGATGAAGAAGCAATTCAGACTGCAAAAGACCTTGCAAGTAAAGAAGGTCTCATGTGCGGAATTTCAAGTGGTACAAATGTTGCAGCAGCATTGAAACTTGCTAAAAAGCTGGGCAAAGGAAAAACAGTTATTACCGTTCTCCCCGATACAGCAGAAAGATATTTCTCAACACCACTTTTTGAATAAGATAAAATAATAAAACACAGCAGAGAATTTTCAGAATTCTTTGCTGTGTTTTTTGTTATCTGAATGTTTATTTCATATCGTAGGGGAACCGTTTCGGTTCCCGCACGGTTTTATGATATTATATTCGGGACGGGCAACCCGTCCCCTACGGTGTAATTGTTGATTTTATAATATAAATTACCAGAGTTTTGTTACACCTTTTGCATGTGAATTCATTCGTGCAACGTCAACTGTGTTTACTTTGCCGTCACCTGTTACGTCAGCACAGGAAAAATCGTAACCGTCAAGAGCTGAAACCGATTTTGCATGAGAATTTGCACGTGCAACATCAACTGTGTTAACCTTGCCGTCACCGGTGATATCGCCTAAAAGCTTCAGCTCAAAATCAAGATTCGTTTGTTCACTACCAACGTAAACATCATACGTACGTGTAGCGTGATTCTTCTGAGACACAACCACAGTATAACGACCTGTTTCAATTCCACTTATGTTATATTCTGTATCTCCCGCCGATGCACTTGAACCATAAGAAATATTGACATCATTCTTTTTTATCAATTCAAAATTTACGTTACCGTCAGGAGAAGATGTTGTAATTGTACCACCTATGCCGTTACTTAAACCAACAGCCACATCGATATTTTTTGAATATTGATAATAACTGATTTTAACAGATTGTTTCCCCTGAGAATAAGGATTATAGTTACTGACTATAATGTAATCGTTTATAGCATGTGATATACCGTTAGAATACGTTATCGTGATTTCCAAAGAGTCATAATTGAAACTTTCGTTATATTCGTATTCTCTCTGAGTTTTATCAGAAACTGTCATCGTCTTTTTCATTTTATATGCAGGAACGTCACTTTGAGTTATTTCTCCGTTTCTAAGTTGGTTCATGATAGTCATATCGTCTAAATCAACATCACCATCAACATCCATATCACATCTGAAATCGACACCGCTATCCCTTGCGTCAACTTTATTCAATCTGTATTTATTTACACCTGAAATATCTCTGAAATCAACAATCCCGTCCAAATTATAGTCTCCGTACAACAGTGTAAACGATTTACTCCACATTGCATATAAATACAAATCTTTTGTTATTGCTTCACCTGCATTATATCTTTTACCGGTCGGGTTACCATCTTCATCTACATTCGGTGAATCATACCAACCGATAAAATAATAACCATCTCTCGTTGCCGTATTACCTGAACCGATTAAATATCCTACATAGTCTGCATATAATGTAGCATTTCCTTCCAAAGAATATGTATCTCCACCATAGAAACACTCTCCGTCTTTTGTTTTCCAACAGTGGAACTGTTCTTCGCATGTTTTAGTAACAATTCCCTCATTACCACCATTACTATTATATGTTACGGTGAAAATTTTACCTTTAGGTTCTTCTGTTGTTATAGTAATATCCGTGCCATGATATTTCGTCTGACTTGACGGTGCACCTGTACCACCATTGGCATCATACTTGATTGTGTATTCTATTTTTTTCCATACCGCATACAATTTGGCATCTTCGTTCAAAGTATAAGTATCACCTGCACGATATTTGACTGTTGATGACAAGAAGTTCTGATTCCAACCGACAAAAACGAACCCTTCTCGTGTGGGTTTAACTGAACTTATTGTTATATTTTTATTATAATCTTTATACTGAGTAGATGGTGGATTTTCACCGCGATTAGCACTATACTCAATCATATATGGTCTTTTAAATGTTACTTTTTGTGCCGCACTGCCGTTAAAAGTCCACAATCCGACTCTTGCATTATTCTGCGTTGAACTATTTTCTACATCAACAACAGCAGAATTGGATTTAAAAGGTTTCAGATAATATCCGTCGTCACCTTTTTTGCAAAGTTCCCACTTCTGATTTTCACCACCGTGTTGTGTATATGTTAACACATCATTTCCTTTTACATAAGAACCGTCGCTGACATCAAGAGCCTTGTTATTTTTCAGCGACACTATAGTATATGAACCATCTGAATTTTCAATGAATTTCCATATCTGAGAGTCGTCATCTATTCTTTTTGAAGAAACTACTTTTCCGTCATCAGTTGCGGTCAGGTATGTCTCCAAATCACTGAAACAAATTCTTAAATATTGCACTTCATCTGTTTCATAATGACAGCTCCTTAACGACGGATCTGATAAGGTTATCGACAAACTACCGTCACCCACACTACCTTCGCTAGAGCCATATATTGTATCAACATATGCATATAAAAAATATTCGCCAGCCTGCAAATCACCACCGAAATAAAACGTATCCGATTTTGTTGTTCCGTAATTTTTTGTAATAACAGAACCATCCGGACACTTAACCTTCAAAACAATTGATTTGATTTCACTATCATAAGCATCCCTGTCGTCTACTTTAGGTGTTATGGTTACAGTCATTCTGTCTGAATCATAAAACTTTCCGCCCTCTGTAGTGCAATCGTATGCAATATTATACCAAACTGATTTTGACGGTGGATAACAGCTTTCACAACCATCTACTTTTTTAGTTGCACCTGTATAATAGTAATCTCCACATGAACATTTTTTATAAACCTTGTGGGGATGTGCAGCTTCGTAGTTTTCTACGTAGGAGTGGGTGTGACCTGTTACACCATTCATCTTTATTACACCGTAGCTGGAAAACCCTAGTTTCCAATTCGAGGTATGTCTATCATAATTATGAGCACAAACCCAAGGTACTCCATCAATAACCTCAGAACATATTCCTACGTGACTTCCCTCTCCATACCAAAGAACATCGCCAACTTCTATTTGACTTGCAGAAGGATACATAATTAATTTATAACCAAGATTATCAACAAGATATTTCTTTATTGAAAGTGCACCAGTCCAAGATGCAGATTTATTTGAATATGAATACCAATACCAATCATCGTCCATTGGCAATCCCCCAGCATATAAACACTGTGACACAAAGTTCGCACAATCTCCACCAATCGAATTATAATTAGAATAATTTGGATTATAATTTTCCCAATATGTTAAGGCGTATTTAGCAGCTTCTGATGCATTGTATGTAGCTGCTTCCGCTTTTAAGTCAAGCAGACTTGGCAAATCAATTCCTACAAATCCTGCAATGGGTACTGCACCAAATGCTATAACCACCGCAAGAAATACTGCCATTGTGCTTTTGAACATTCTTTTCATTTTATATCCTCCTAAAATAAAAAAGTGCACAGCCGAAGCCACGCACTGAAAAACGCATAGCTTCAACTGTCGCCAAACAAAATTCCAACACTTTCCAAGTCAAGCAAGGTGTATGCAGAAACAGATCATCTGTGTTTTTACCATAATAAATAAAAACACCTATGCCTTAACCTGGAACAAGAAAAATATGAAATTTTGTTTGGCAAAATTAGTTTACCACAAGGAAAATTTTTATGCAATAGCAAAATATAATTTATCTGTATATTAACAAGTCCTTCGTAGGGGAGATTCACGAATCTCCCGTAAGGTTTTGCAAAAATTGTTACGTACAATTCGTGAATTGCCCGTACGGCGTTAATATCGGTGCAATAAAAATATAATAGCGTCACAGACGAAATTATTCATTATTCAATATTCATCATTCATTAAAATAAAACGGGAGGGTACAGTGACCCTCCCATACAATATTATTTACATATCATTTCTGATTAAATCTTCATATGTTTCTGCTTTTACAACAATTCTTTCCTCGTCACCGTTCAGCATTACGACTGCGGGACGGGGATTTCTGTTGTAGTTTGATGACATTGAATAGTTATAAGCACCTGTTGAAAGGACTGCCATAATGTCACCTGACTCAGGTTTCTGAATGTAAGTATGTTCCTGAATCATGTCACCACTTTCACAACATTTACCTGCAATAGTTGCACAGAAATCTGCTTTTTCATTTGCCTTGTTCGCAATAAGAGCCATATAAGATGACTGATAGAGAATGTAACGGGGGTTATCACACATACCACCGTCAACAGAAACATAAGTTCTCACATCAGGAATTGTTTTGATTGCACCTACTGTGTAAAGTGTGATACCGGCTTCAGCAACAATTGATCTGCCGGGTTCAATAATAACAAAAGGTGTTTTTAAGCGTCTTGAAGCACATTCTTCTTTTATTACAACTGCAACCTTTTCCATATATTCATTGAATTGTGCAGGTTTATGTTCTTCAATATATCTGATACCGAAACCACCACCGATATCAAGTTCTTCAACCTCATATCCTGTTTCAGCCTTGATATCTTCCATAATACCGACCATAACTTTTGCAGCCTGTTCAAATGACTCAACAGAAAAAATCTGTGAACCAATGTGGCAATGAATTCCTTTGAATGCAATTTTGTCAGCATCAAGAGCCATTTTAATTGCTTTCATTGCATCGCCTGTGTCAAGGTCAAGACCAAACTTTGAATCTGTCTGTCCTGTCATAATGAATGAATGGGTTTCTGCTTCAATACCGGGTTTTACTCTCACAATTACGCTGACTGTTTTATCAAGTCTTTCTGAAATTTCAATAAGGTTTTCCATTTCAAAAAGGTTGTCAACCATAATTCTGCCAACACCGCTTTTAACAGCAAATTCAAGTTCCTGAACTGATTTGTTGCTGCCGTGGAAGTATGCTTTTTCCATAGGAAATCCTGCCTGCATAGCAGTGAAAATTTCACCACCTGACACAACGTCAATCCCCATGTTTTCTTCATTTATAATTTTATACATGGCTTTACATGAAAAAGCCTTTGATGCATAAATTACTCTGCCGTTACCGTCGTAATTCTCATTTATTGAGTTTACGAACTTACGGCAATTTTTTCTGATGAGAACCTCATCCATAACATAAACAGGTGTGCCGTATTTTTCGGCTAAGTCTACTGTATCGTGACCACCGAATGTAAGGTGTCCCTTTTCGTTCACACCTAAACTCTCTGAAACAAACATTTTTATCTGCCTTTCTTATTTAACTGCTTCGTCAATTATTTTTCTCAGCTCATCTCTTCCATCACCATTGAGAGATGAAAAAGGAACAACTGCAACAGGACTGAAGCCTTCCAATTCAACCTGAATTTCCTGAAGGCGTTTTGCATATTCCGTTTTGTTGAGTTTATCGCTTTTTGTCATAACAACTGCAAATTTAAAATTGTTATGGTCAAGATATTCTATCATATTGAGGTCGTCTTTTGTAATGCTTCTTCTCATATCAGTCAGCACTACAACAAGCTTTATATTTCTGTCTGAAGCAAAATAACCTTCCATAAGGTCTGCCCAACGTTTTTTCTCATTGTCGGAAACTTTTGCATATCCGTAACCGGGAAGGTCTGTGAAATAAATATCATCTACTGTATAGAAATTTATTGTTACCGTTTTTCCGGGAACAGAACTTACTCGTGCAAGTCCTTTTCTGTTGAGAACTTTATTGAGAAGTGAACTTTTACCTACATTTGACCTACCTGCAAATGCAATTTCAGGTTTTATTGACTGAGGTAACTGTGCAAAAGTACCGTATGAAGCCTCATAATCTGATTTTTCAAATTTAAGCATTTGCTACTCCTCCTCTTTGTGAAATTTCTTTTTCGCTGATGATTTTTCTTTCTTTTTCAGAAACTGTCTTTTTCTCTTTTTTCTTCTCAACAAGTGCATTTTCAAAAACAGTTTCAAGATTTTCTGCTAAAACAAACCTGATATTCTCTTTAACAACATTTTCTACTTCATCAAGGTCTGATTTGTTTTCCTCAGGAATGATAACAGTTTTAATTCCGTGACGGTAAGCTGCCATTGTTTTTTCACGTAAGCCCCCGATAGGAAGAACTTTACCTCTGAGAGAAATTTCACCTGTCATTGCAACATTTCCTTTAACGGGAGTATCACTCAGAGCCGACAGAAGTGCCGTTGCAATTGTCACACCTGCAGATGGTCCGTCTTTGGGAACTGCACCTGCAGGAAAATGAAGATGAATATCTTTTGTTTTATAGAAATCTTCTTCTATTTCATATTCTTTTGCTTTTGAACGGATGAAGCTTACTGCAGCAAACGCAGACTCTTTCATCACATCACCGAGAGAACCTGTAAGCTTGATTTCACCTTTACCGTCAAGAACAGCAACTTCAACCTGAAGCATTTCACCACCGACACTTGTCCACGCAAGACCATTGACTACGCCTATTTCATCTTTCTTCGAGGTTTTCTCTTCTTTATATTTTCGTGAACCTAACATTTCTTCAAGGTCTGCAGGTTTCACAGTAACTCTCTTATCATTTTCATCAAGTTTAAAAGCAGTTTTTCTGCACACGGCAGCAATCTGTTTTTCGAGATTACGTACACCTGCTTCTCTTGTGTAACCATCAATAATTTCACGGAGTGCTGCATCGGTAATTCTCAGCATATTTGCCGGAATACCATGCATTTTTCTCTGCTTGGAAACAAGATGTTTCTTTGCAATGTTGAATTTTTCTTCGTGAGTATAACTGCCGAGTTCAATAATTTCCATTCTGTCAAGGAGTGGTGCAGGAATAGAATATTTATCATTCGCCGTCGTGATAAACAGAACTTTACTCAAATCAAATGGCACTTCAAGATAATGGTCGCAGAAAGTATTATTCTGCTCTGGATCAAGAACTTCAAGAAGTGCTGATGAAGGGTCGCCTTTGTAATCTGAACCAAGCTTGTCAATTTCATCAAGAAGCATAAGAGGATTAGAACTTTTTGCTTGTTCCATTGCTGCCATAATTCTGCCGGGCATTGAACCGATATAGGTTTTTCTGTGACCTCTTATTTCAGCCTCATCATGAACACCACCGAGAGAAATTCTCACATATTTTCTGCTCATTGATTCTGCAATTGAACGTGCAATTGAAGTTTTACCCACACCGGGAGGTCCTACAAGACAAATAATCTGTCCGTTTATATCGGGATTAAGTTTTCTGACAGCAAGCATTTCTATAATTCTTGTCTTGACTTTTTCAAGTCCGTAATGGTCACGGTCAAGAACTTTTCTTGCATTTTTAAGGTCAAGTTTATCCTCAGTTTTTATATTCCAAGGCATATTGAGAACTGTTGTCAGATATGAACGCGAAACAGTTGCTTCAGGAGATGAGGGAGACATTTTTTCAAGACGACTGCATTCGTCAAGAAGTTTCTTTTCATGAACTTCTTCAAGTCCGATAGCCTTTATTCTGTCACGGAAAGACAGAATTTCATCTTCAACAGTTTTGCCTTCACCCAATTCTTCAGATATTGCTTTCATCTGTTCACGAAGGAAATATTCTTTCTGATTTTTTTCCATTCTCTCCTGAACAGTTGACTGAATTTTCTCTTCAAGTCTGAAAAGTTCAATTTCACTCATGAGCATTGTGCAACATTTAAGAAGTCTGTTCACAATATTAAGTTCACTGAGAATTTCATATCTCTGCTCATATTCAATCATAATATTCCCTGCAATATAGTCTGCAAGTTTCCCCGGATTTTTCTCATCAATTACGCCAAGCATAACATCGGGAGCAAGACGAGGTGCTACATGAGCATATTCTTCAAAAATATCTTTAAGTTGTCTTGTAAGAGCATTTACATAATCTTTTTCGTCATCCTTGATTCTGAGGCTTCTTGTCAATTTAACAGAAGCTTCAAGATAAGGTTTAACGGAAATCATTTCCGCAACCTCTGCTCTGTACATTCCGTTCACAGTAACTCTTATATTATCGGAATTCGGAATTTTTGTAACCTGCTGAACAGTTGCAACCACACCTATTCTGAAAAGGTCTGCAGGAGTTGGTTCTTCAATAGAAACACTTTTCTGTGCGACAAGGAAAACTTCCCTTCCGTTTGCCATTGCTGCTTTAATTGCAGCTATAGATTTTTTTCTTCCCACTTCAAAATGAAGTTTTTCTTCGGGGAATATAACTAATCCCCTGAGTGCCACAACAGGCATCACATCAAATAAAACATTTTCCATATCTTTAAATCCTTAAACCTTTCAATCCACTATGCTAACTATTATAAAGGAAAACCACATTTTCGTCAATGACTATAATGCTGTAAATATTAGAATAAGTGTAAATTTATTTGAAACATTTTACTTAAAAATTTTCCATTCACATCATTGACACCTACACTTTCAGATGGTATCATTTATCAAGGTGATTTAAATGAAAAATAAAACCTCTTCTCAGGTAGCAGGGACTTTATGTGTAACGTTAGCAGGTATATTGTGGGGATGCATCGGAATTTTTATCAGACAGTTTTCGCTCACACTTACTTCAATGCAGATTGTTACAGCAAGAACACTGCTTACAGTATGCATATTGTTTCTGATTCTTCTTTTTTTCAAAAGAGATTTACTTAAAATCAGATTACGGGATATATGGTGTTTTATCGGCACCGGGGTGTGCAGTATTATTTTCTTTAACTACTGCTATTTCAAATGTATGCAAATGACTTCCCTTTCGATAGCTGCAGTACTTCTTTACACTGCACCTGCAATAGTAATGATAATTTCTGCCATAGTTTTCAAAGAAAAAATAACCGTACAAAAAATCAGCGCACTACTTCTGGCGCTTCTCGGATGTGTTCTTGTCAGTGGAATAACCGGTACAGAATCCCTCGTTTCAAAAGAAGGAATTCTTGTAGGTCTCGGTGCAGGATTCGGCTATGCACTTTATTCAATTTTTTCACGTGCAGCTTTAAATCGGGGATATAATTCGCTGACAATTATCTTTTACACTTTCCTTATTGCACTTATAGGTCTTATTCCTCTTACTGACTGGAATGGCCTTTCTCATGAAATGTTTGCAAGTAATAATAGTTTTCTTTATTTTGTTCTGTTTGCAATTATAAGCACCGTGCTACCCTACATTTTCTATACTTACGGACTTACAAAACTTTCTCCTTCAAAAGCATCAATTATGGCATCAATCGAACCCGTTGCCGCAACAATCGTAGGATTTATCTTCTTTAACGAAAGACCATCTGCAGTTGCATTTTTTGCGATCGGATGCATACTTTTCTCAATAATACTCCTTGCAATTAACAAAGAGAAAAAATAAACAAAGCCCTTGAACTCTTTATTTTAGCAGTTCAAGGGCTTGTCTGTTAATTTCAGATAACATGCACTACATAAAATCCACATTTACATGACACATAAATTAAAAGGCGATTGTCTTGCGACAACCGCCTTTTTTGTTATTCAGATTTCAGTCAATCTGTTTTGGGATTATTTAGCAAGGTCAAAGATTACGTTGTATTCGTAAACTGTTCCGTCTGCAAGTGTTACTACCATTACACC
>JAZRNJ010000057.1:0-3480 GCA_045648125.1 Acutalibacteraceae bacterium | reverse complement strand
TCAATTTCATATTTCTTCATGTACTCAGGATCATTCATAATGGAATTCATCAGAAGCTCACAGTTGAAGAAATTAATCGACATATGCTGACCGCATTCAAGAAGCTGCTCCATTCCGTCACGGAAACTTTCGTATGTTTCACCGGGAAGCCCGAGAATAATTTCCGAATAAGAGCCGATACCGTTTTTGTTATACATACTCATAAGCTCGTGGAAACTTTCGATAGGCATATTTTTTCTGTAAATATTATCAAGCACATGCTGATGCAAAGACTGGAAAGAAAGAGTTGCGCCCTTACACATTCCCACATCATTAAGACGCTTGTTGATTCTGAAAACTGTTGCAGGATTATTTTTTGAATATGTTGCCTGAAATTTCTGTGGATATCCGTTTTCACAGTTTCTTTCAATCATATACTCAACGATATCTTCGTCTCTTTCAAAAAGGCCGAAGTTTGCGTCTGCACAGTAACAGTATTCGATTTGTTTTTTGCTCATCCAGTCAATTTCTGCTCTGACTGTTTCCATATCGTAAAGTCTTACTTTTGCTTTTTCGTTGCCCCAATCGCAGAAAGCACATTTGTTGGGACAACCTCTGTTTGTTTCAAGTATTGCAGAAAATTCAAGTTCTTCATTTTCCACAAGTTTATCAAAATATCCTTCAAGGTATGGAGAAACTCTTTCAGGAATATCAACCCTCATTTTGGGAGTAAAAATAATTTCTCCGTCTTTTTTATACATGATATTGGGGATATCTTCTACCTTATCTTTACCAATGAAAGACAGAAGAAGTTTTTTGAAAATTTCTTCACCTTCGCCGAAAAGACAGTAATCAACATAATCTGTTTTTAAAATATCGCTTTCCCTGTTTACCTGATGACCACCGAAAATAATTTTACATAAAGGATATTTTTCTTTGATTTTTTCTGCTAAAACTTTATTATATTCATAGTTCCAGACATAACAGGAAAAACCTACTGCATAAGGCTCCTCAAGAATGTCAAGAACTTCATCAATATCAATTTTTTTGTATATAAAAGATTTAAAAGAGTATTCGCTCTTTATTCTTTCATCACTGAAAGCATAAGCAATAAGTGAACCTGCAGCATAAGGAAAATAAACTGAATTTCCGTACTGCGAATTAGGTTGAATCATGTAAATATTTTTCAGAGCGAATCACCTCTTTTCTTCTTGTTTCTATTTTATATTTCTTCTATTTTATATTTCTTCTATTTTATTAGGCTGACTTGAGAACATCATTCTGCCGTTACGTCTGCCGTACCAGATTATTTCCTTTGCATATTCAATCCAATCATTTGTAAAGAATGGTGTTGAAAACTTGTATGTTACCGATTCTTCTTCAAGAGGAATATATGAGTTGCAGAGAATTGCATCAAAATATTCTTTGAATTTATAACTGAAGGGTACTGCATAATCGTTATGCATGGGTCTTAAAACAACTGACATCTGATATCTGAAAAGTTCCTCGAGAATTTTTTCATCTTTTATAAATCTCTTTACAAAAATTTTCATTTCTTCATAGAACTTTGCTGAATCATAAAGACAACAAAGGAAAACCATTTCCTCAAGAGGGTATGTTATTTTTCCGAAGATATCATTCTGACAGACAAGACCACCTTTTCCGTCAACAAAATTTCTGAGAACCTGTGATGTCATTTTAAACAAAGGTTTGCAGAATAAACTTTCTTCTTCAATAAATTTATGAAGTGCTGTATAGAAATCATAATAAGAAACATGGAGTTCTTTTCTGATATACATTGCAATGCACTGCATAATACCAAAGTGATGGAAACTCTGCACACAGGTTGAAAATTCGTTTGCTCTTATCCAATCTTCAACACTCATTGTATCTGTTCCCACAACAATACTTGATGCACCTGAAAGAACATCGTCCATGATTTCACAATGGTACTGATTAAGTGAAGTGGTAACTATTTTAATTTTATATTTTTCCATATACTCAGGACTTGCAAGAGTTGAATTGGGAAGCAGTTCACAGTAATATGCGCTGACCGAACTGTGCTGACCAAGTTCAAGAATTTCACAAAGTCCGTGGCAGAATGTATCAAGAGTTTCACCGGGAAGGCCTAAAATAAGTTCGGTATAAGTTGAAATTCCTGAGTTTCTGTAACGTGCAATCTGATTTGCATATTGCTCTTTTGTTATATTTACTCTGCCCACATTTTCAAGAACCTGAGGCTCTAAGCTCTGCATTGCAAGAGTTGCACCTTTGCCGATACCATGGTCTGCAAGAAGTTTATTTATTCTGAACACTCTGTCCATTTCATTCTTTGCATAAGAAACCTGCAGACGGTTGGGATAACCTTTTGTTTCTTTAAGTTCCACAAGTTTGTTTGCAATAATTTCATCACGCTCAAACATTCCGAAATTGGCATCAACACAGTAGACAAATTCCATTTCGTGTTCTGCCATCCACTCAAGTTCTTTCAGAACTTTTTCAAGAGGGAACATACGCACCTTTGATGCAAGTTCACCCCAGTCGCAATAACAACAGTTATAGGGGCAACCTCTGTTTGTTTCAAGAACACAGGAAAAACGGTACTGTGTATCTTTCAGAATATCATCAAAAACTCCCGTAAGATATGGTGAGGGATAATCGGAAATTGTAATTTTCTTTTCCTCAGTCTGAACGGGATTTCCGTTTTCATCTCTGTAAGAAATGTTGGGAATTTTACTCAAATCACCATCTTCATCAAGACAGAGAAGTATATCTCTGAAAGCTTCCTCACCTTTTCTGTGAACAAGCAAATCTATAAAATCATATTTTTCAAGAAATTCAGTTGTTGGCGGCACATGATGACCACCGAACTGAACAATACAATCAGGATAAACTTCTTTCAGTTTTTTTGCATATTCAAGGTTATAGCTATAGTTCCAGATAGAATTTGAAAAACCGACAATTGCAGGGTTATCAAGACTTGCAATACTTTCGTCAATATCTTCAAGGCTGTATATTATTCTTTTGAAGTCATATTTTTCTCTGACCTTTTCATTATCCTTGGCAAATGCCACAAGCATACCTACTGCATAAGGCAGATAATATGTGTTACCGTAAAGGCAACTTGCCTGAACAAGATATACGTTTTTCTTCATCTTTCAAAAACTTCCTTTTAATGAGCTATATCTATCTTTCTTACTTTACCTGTAATATAACTAAAATTATTTTTTATAAAACTGCTCACACTTCCTACAGTTTCTCCCTCTTTCATCACAACAAGGAGATAACCGCCTCCACCTGCTCCGCAGATTGAAACTGCATCGGCTTTTGTTTCAAGTAAAAATGATGTAAGTTCATCAATTTTTCCATCCGAAACTGCAGGAGAAATTTTTTTAAGCAAACAAAAATGTCTGTTAAGGCATTCTGCAAATCCCATAAAATCATTTTTCTCAATACAGTTTATAATTTTTTTATTTAGTTCTTTTATTTTTGAATGTCCAA
>JAZRNJ010000056.1:0-4270 GCA_045648125.1 Acutalibacteraceae bacterium | reverse complement strand
TATTCGAAGAAGGTTCATACGAATCAGTTGTTTACTGTACAGTATGTGGTTTCGAAATTTCAAGAGATAAAGTAACTACACCTAAACTTGATCATACTCCTGCAGCAGAAGTAGTTATTGAAAACGAAAAAGGTGCTACATGTACAGAAAAAGGTTCTTACGATGAAGTTCTTTACTGTACTTGCTGTGCAGAAAAAGTAGAACTCAACCGTGAAACAAAAGAAGTTCCTGCACTTGGTCATGTAAATGGCGAAGCAGTTACAGAAAACGTAGTTGAAAAAACATGTTTGGCTGATGGTTCATACGATACAGTTATTTATTGTACAGTATGTCCAGCTGAAGTATCACGCGTAAAAACAACTGTTCCTACACTTGGACACATTAACGGTGATCCCAAGGAAGAAAACAGAAAAGAAGCTACATGTACAGAAAAAGGTTCATATGATATGGTAACTTACTGTACAGTATGTAACGAAATAGTAAATACAGAAACATTTGAACTTGATGTAATTGAACACAACTATACTTCAGAAGTAACACCTCCCACATGTACAGAAGGCGGTTTCACAACATACACATGTACAGTTTGTGGTGATACAAAAACAGGTGATGAAGTTGCTGAACTCGGCCATACAGATGGCGAATGGGTTGTTACAAAACCTGCAGAAGTAGGCGTTGCTGGTGAAGAAAAACTTTACTGTGCAGTTTGTGAAGCAGAAATTGATTCAAGAGAAATTCCTGCAATCACAGCATACTTCAGAGCAGCTGAAGGTTCAACAACAATTATCAACAAAGAAAACGGCTTTATCTACGGTCTTGAAGAAGGTATCTATGACCTTGACGGTTTCGTAGAATACGAAGGCGGTACAGTTGAATACGTTGAAACAAAAGACGGTTTCGGTACAGGTACAGTTGTAAACTTCATTGTTAACGGTGAAGTATTTGAATCATACACAGTTGTAATCTTCGGTGACCTTACAGGTGACGGTGTTGTTGATACACTCGACTCAGCAAAACTTGCACAGGTTGCAAACTACGATATCGAACTTGAAGAAGGTTCAGCAGTTGCATTTGCAGCAGATATCGCAGGTAACGATGGCTGGGTAGATACATTAGACCTTGCAGAAATCTATAAAGCAGCAAACTATGACATCGTAATTTCACAGGTTAAATAATTTGTGTAAATTGTAAAATCAGAAGAGAGTGAGGAAACTCACTCTCTTTTTTCGTCTTGTTAACAAATTGTTATTTGACATTTTTACTAATAAGTGGTAACATATACTTGATATATTGTGCTATATATCGAAAGGTAGGTAATGTAATGAATATAGCAGATTTTGCAGCAAGTGCTGTAAAAAAGATAGCAATTAACCATGGTAAAAAAGTTAACAGAAAAATGACTGCTCCTGAAATTCCTCAGGCTGAACCGACTTTCTTGAAAAATGCAGAAGGCAATATCTTCAATGTTGGTTTTTCAATGAAAGAAGTTATGCCTGAAGATGTTACTGCTAAAAAATATTGGCTCGCAGGTTACAGAACAGGTAATCTTATCAAGGGTGTTCTCGACCCTCTTACTGTAAGAGCAATGTGGATTGGTTGCGGTGATGGTGGCATTATCCTTGTAAGTGCAGACCTTATCGGTCTTACAGGTTATGAAGTTAAACTTGTCCGTGACAAACTTGATTCTTTCTGTAAGAAAGTAAACTGTAAACTTGTCAGTGTAAGCTGTACTCACACTCATGCAAGTATCGACACAGTCGGTTATTGGGGCAAACTTCCTGCAACAGGCAAAAACAAAGAATACATGAATCAGGTAATTGATTCAATTGCTGATGTTTGTGTTAAGGCTTACGAAAACAGAAAAGATGGTAAACTCTACACAGGTTCAATTCATGTGCCCGAAGCAATCAGCGACGGCAGAATGCCTTATAACAAAATTAATGATAAACTTTCTCGTCTTCGTTTTGTGCCTTCAGACGGCAGTGAAGAAACATGGTTCCTCAACTACAGTGCTCATCCCAACACAATGGGTGGAGACTGCTCAGAAGTAAGTGCTGACTATCCCTATTTCCTCAGAGAAGCAATCAACAAAGAGAAAAAGACAAATGTGCTTTTTGCAGTTGGTGCAATAGCATCTGTCAACATTGCTGACCTTGATGAAGACAGACGTGAAAGAACAAGAAAAGGTGGAGAAATTCTCGCAAAAGCAGCCCTTTCAATTGATAATGATGTTGAACTTGAAGGTGAAATTACAGTTATTTCTCAGCCATATTATGCACCAATTGCAAATGGCGTTCTTTCACTTATGGCAATTATTCATGTATGCAGTGCTCTCAAATATCCTTCAAAGACAAGTGAAACAGGTCTTGCACTTCTCACAGAAATGAACTACATACAGATTGGCTCAAAGAAAATTCTCACAATCCCCGGTGAAGCATTCACGGAAAATATTTATGGTGGTTATGCAACGGCAGAAGAGTCACCTAACGATTTAGGTCCTGAAGTAAATGCAACACCTCTCTGTGAAATAGTAGGGGATAAAAACATGGAAGTGTTCGGTGTTTCAAACGATATGACAGGTTATATGATACCTCTCAATGACTTTGTTCTTCACCCCACACAGCCCTATCTTTCAAGTTATCGTGATAAGTATGACCACAATCACTACCACGAAACTAATGGTCTCGGCAAAGATATTCCTCATGTTATGGCAGATGTGCTCAGAGGCATGATGGCAAAAATCAATAAATAAATTATTTTTCTGAAAGGAAGATTTATTATGGCAACAAACAGATTAGTTGGCGATTATCCCGTAATCGGTATTCGTCCCGTAATCGACGCAAGAAGAGGTCCCCTTAAAGTTAGAGAATCTCTCGAAGAACAGACAATGAACATGGCAAAGGCAGCAAAAGCTCTCTTTGAAGAAAATCTTAAATATTCAAACGGTGAACCCGTTAAAGTTGTTATTGCTGACACAACAATCGGTCGTGTAGGCGAAACAGCAGCTTGTGCAGCAAAGTTCAAGAAAGAAGGAGTTGACATCACTCTTTCAGTTACACCTTGCTGGTGCTATGGCTCAGAAACAATGGATATGGATCCTATGACAATCAAGGGTGTATGGGGCTTTAACGGTACAGAAAGACCCGGTGCAGTTTATCTTGCATCAGTTCTTGCAGCTCATGCACAGAAAGGTCTTCCTGCATTCGGCATCTACGGCAGAGATGTTCAGCCTTGCGATGCTACAGAAATTCCTGCAGACGTTAAAGAAAAACTTCTCCGTTTTGTACGTTCAGCAGTTGCTGCTGCAACAATGAGAGGTAAATCATATCTTCAGATTGGTTCAATCTGTATGGGTATTGCAGGTTCAAGCATCAGCCCCGAATTCATTGAAGAATATCTCGGTATGCGTGTTGAATCAGTAGACGAGGTTGAAATCATCAGACGAATGTCTGAAAACATCTATGATGAAGCAGAATATCAGAAGGCTCTTGCATGGACAAAAGAAAAATGTCCTGAAGGTTTCGATAAGAACCCTGATTTTGTAAAATCAACTGATGAAAAGAAAGAAAGCGATTGGGAGTTCGTTGTTAAGATGATGTGCATCATCAAAGACCTTATGAACGGTAACCCCAATCTTCCCAAAGGCTGCGAAGAAGAAATGGTTGGCCACAACGCTATTGCAGCAGGTTTCCAGGGTCAGCGTCAGTGGACAGACTTCTATCCCAACTGTGACTATCCTGAAGCACTTCTCAATACAACATTTGACTGGAACGGTGCAAGAGAACCCTACATCCTTGCAACAGAAAACGACGTTCTCAATGGTATTTCAATGCTCTTCGGTAAACTCCTTACAAACAGAGCACAGGCTTTTGCTGACGTTCGTACATACTGGAGTCCTGAAGCTGTCAAAGAAGCAACAGGTTATGACCTTGAAGGCGTAGCAAAAGAATCACAGGGCTTCATCCACCTTATCAACTCAGGTGCTGCTTGTCTTGATTTCAGCGGTGAAAGTAAAGATGAAAACGGCAACCCTGTAATGAAAGAATGGTATGACGTTAACGAAGACGATATCGATGCAATGCTCAAAGCAACAACATGGTGTGCAGCAGACAATGGTTACTTCAGAGGCGGCGGATATTCATCACGTTTTGAAACAAAAGCTGAAATGCCTGTTACAATGCTTCGTCTTAACCTTGTTAAAGGCGTAGGCCCTGTACTTCAGATTGCTGAAGGTCACACAGTTAAACTTCCTGACGAAGTTTCAGATAAA